>CAILUB010000126.1 GCA_903837305.1 uncultured Cytophagaceae bacterium | reverse complement strand
TGTGAAATATCTAACGGAAGAGCGCGGCATGGAAGTGCATTCGGCCCTAGTGGACACGGGTGGATTTTCTCCGGCGGAACTGAAAACGATCGAGGAGAAAGCCTATTCGTTAGGGGTGACTTCGCACGTGACTTTGGACGTGGTGGAGGAATACTACCAGGATTGTTTGAAGTACTTGGTTTTTGGCAATGTCTTAAAAAACAATACCTATCCCCTTTCAGTATCTGCTGAACGCGTTTTCCAAGCTACGGCAGTTGCTAAGTATGCTGCCAAATTAGGTGCGAAAGCCATCGCGCACGGAAGTACAGGCGCGGGTAACGACCAAGTTCGTTTTGATGTGGTGTTCAGAATCCTAGCACCGGAGTGCGAGGTGATCACGCCTATTCGCGACTTGCAATTATCTAGAGAAGCTGAAATCGAATTCTTAAAATCGAAAGGCGTGGTGCAAGAATGGCATAAGTCGACCTATTCAATCAATAAAGGCCTTTGGGGCACATCAGTGGGCGGAAAAGAGACCTTGACATCCGATGGTTATTTACCTGAAGAGGCTTGGCCTACGCAATTAACAAAAACTGCTCCTGAGAAAATCAGCTTGCAATTCGAAGCGGGTCAATTAGTCGGTTTAGATGGTAAGAAATTCCCATCGACTGTGGCTGCAATCCGGGAGTTAACGGAAAGAGCAGGTGCTTTCGCGATCGGTCGTGACATCCACGTGGGTGACACGATCATCGGGATTAAAGGACGTGTGGGCTTCGAGGCTCCTGCGCCATTAATCATCATTAAAGCACACCATTTATTAGAGAAACACGTGTTAACGAAGCACCAGTTGTATTGGAAACAAAACATCGGTGATATGTACGGAACGCTATTGCACGAAGGCCAGTTCTTAGAGCCGGTGATGCGTAATTTCGAAACCTTCTTAGCGGATACGCAAGGCAATGTGACGGGAACGGTGTATGTGACTCTATCTCCCTACCAATTTATGGTGACGGGAATGGAATCGAAATATGATTTGATGTCGTCTGTTTTTGGGGCGTACGGAGAAATGAACAAAGCGTGGACAGGAGACGATGTGAGAGGATTCTCGAAAATCGCGTCGAACCAAACGATGATCCACCGGAAAGTTAACGAACAATAAGATGGCAAAGATCGGAATCGTAGGGGCCGCAGGCTACACTGGAGGGGAATTACTAAGAATCTTAGTGAATCACCCGGATGTGCATTTGACCTGTATTTTATCGAATTCACAGGCGGGAAAATTGATCTCGGATGTGCACACGGATTTATTGGGCTCTACGCATTTACGTTTTTCCAAAGACCTCACACCCGTAGACGTTCTCTTCCTTTGTTCTGGACACGGCGAATCGAAGAAATTCTTAGCCGCAAACGACATTCCTTGGCACACAAAAATCATCGATTTAAGCACGGACTTCCGTGATGAATCCGAAGGCTTCGTCTATGGTTTAGCTGAGTTCCAAAAAGAAAAGATCCAATCCGCGACCAAAATCGCCAACCCTGGTTGCTTCGCCACTTCCATCGAATTAGCCCTTTTGCCTCTAGCGGCAGCCGGTCTAATCACCGAAGACGTGCATGTTTCAGCGATCACCGGTTCGACTGGCGCGGGTCAATCGCTTTCCCCAACGAGCCATTTCTCGTGGAGAAATAACAATGTGAGTGTGTATAAGACGTTTACGCACCAGCATTTGGCAGAAATTAAACAGACATTAGGTACAAAGAAGGCCATCCATTTTATCCCTTACCGCGGCAATTTCTCGCGTGGGATCATGGCGAATGTGTACACGCCTTATAGCGGGACGCAGGAACAGGCCGAAAAACTATACGAAGATTTCTACGCGAATTCGCCCTTCGTTTTCCTCAGCCCAGAAGCGGTCGATGTGAAACAAGTGGTGAATACGAACAAGTGTTTTCTTCATTTACAGGTCCATGAGGGCCAAATCCTCATCAGCTCCGTAATCGACAACTTGATCAAAGGTGCGTCCGGCCAAGCAGTTCAGAATATGAACTTGATGCTGGGGTGGAGCGAGGATGCTGGATTGAAATTAAAAGCCGTGGGCTTTTAAAAAATGGTGAATGGTAAGTGGTGAATAAATGGTAAAAGGTCAATGGTGAATGGTAATTGGTCCCTCCGGACTCATTTCCTCCGGACTGCCCACTGCCCACTGACAACTGACAACTGAATTATGAACTTATTCAACGTATACCCCCTCTACGACATTGAGCTTGTAAAAGCGAAAGGAAGCACCGTATGGGACAATAATGGTCAGGAATACCTGGATTTATATGGTGGTCACGCCGTGATTTCCATCGGGCACTCGCATCCGACTTATGTGAAAAGAATGACGGAGCAGTTAAACAACATTGGCTTTTACTCGAATTCGATTATCATTTCTGGTCAGCAAGAACTAGCGGAGAAGCTGGGTCGTGTGTCTGGGTATGAAGATTATACCTTGTTTTTAACGAATTCGGGGGCGGAATCGAACGAGAATGCCTTGAAATTAGCGTCGTTTCATACGGGTCGTAAGAAGGTGGTGGCCTTTTCGAAGGCATTCCACGGGAGAACGGCTGGTGCGGTTGCGGTGACGGATAATCCGAGCATTGTGGCGCCTATTAATGACACGTCGCATGTGAGTTTCTTACCATTTAATGGTTTGGAGGGATTGGAAGCGGGGATTACGGAAGAAACGGCGGCGGTGATTGTGGAAGGCATTCAGGGTGTGGGTGGTATTCAGGTGGCGAGTGATGCGTTCTTAAAGGCGTTGAGAAAGCGTTGTGATGAGACGGGGGCACAATTGATTTTGGATTCGGTGCAGTGTGGCTATGGTCGTTCTGGACAATTCTTTTCGCATCAGTTTGCGGGAATTCATCCGGATATGATGACGACTGCTAAAGGTATGGGCAACGGCTTCCCTATTGGTGGAGTATTAATCGCACCGCATATAAAGGCGAGTTATGGCTTGCTGGGAACGACTTTTGGGGGGAACCACTTAGCGTGTACGGCGGCCAATGTGGTGTTAGATGTGATTCAGGAAGAAAAGTTGATCGAGAATGCGTCGAAGATAGGTGACTATATTCAACAGGAGCTAAAAGGTTTAAAAGGAATAACGGAAGTGAGAGGTCGCGGTTTGATGATCGGGATTGAGGTAGAACAGCCTGTGGGGACTGTGAGAGATGCTTTATTGTTTAAAGAGCATATATTCTGCGGTTATTCAGGGAAACATACCTTGCGTCTTTTGCCGAGCTTAGCGATCGATCAGAAAATTGCGGATCAATTTTTACAAAGTTTAAAAACGGTTTTAGCAAATTAACCCTTGCTTTTGAACTAGAAATGTGATTATTTTGCGTTTCTTTTGTTCAAAACACAAGAGCAAAAAATAGAGTAAAAACAATTATTTATCCTTTATAATGGCATTAATTACAAAAATTAGAGAGAAGTCAGGAATAGCGGCGGCGGCGATTGCTATCAGTTTAGTTTTATTCCTAGTGGGAAGTGATATTTTCCAAGGTCAATCCTCTTTGTTCGGGTCTAGCTCACAAGAAGTGGGTGAAATCGCTGGAGAAAGCATTATGATCCAAGATTTCCAGAAGAAAGTAGAAGAGCAGGTTCAAAATTACACCGCTCAAACAGGCAAAGGTCCATCTGAGCAAGAAGCTAGCATGATTCGGGATCAAGTTTGGAACCAATTAATCTTAGACATCGCTTACAAGAAAGAATTCGATGCGTTAGGAATCAAGGTTTCTGATGAAGAATTAATCGATATGGTGCAAGGAAATAATATCCACCCATCTGTTCGTCAGCAATTCACAAATCCTCAAACGGGTCAATTCGACAAGACATTCGTTGTTCAATTCTTAAAGAATTTGAAGAACTTGCCTATCGACCAACAACAATCATGGGATCGTTTTGAGAAATCAATCGCTCAAGATCGTGTTCGTTCGAAATATGAGGCTTTGATGCGTATGTCTAATTATGTAACTCAAGCAGATGCAGCGAAAGAATACCAATCGCAGACTGCGAAGTTTAATGCGAAATTCTTGTTTGTTCCTTTCTTCTCTGTCTCAGATTCAAGCATTAAGGTACAAGATTCTCAATTAGAGGAGTATTTAGCGAAGCACAAGGATGAGTTCAAAGGAACGAACACGCGTTCGATTCAATACGCAACCTTCCCAGTGATTCCTACGAAACAAGATACGGTAGAGTTCTACAACTCGATTAAAAAATTAGCGAAGGATTTAGCGATAACGCAAAATGATTCCGCTTTCGCCGTATTGAATTCAGATGTACGTACTCCTTATTTAGTTTCTTATGCAGAAATTCCAGAGGATGTGAAAGCACAATTAGGTACTTTCCAAGTAGGTGGTGTCTATGGACCATTTAAGAATGGCTTGACTTATTCGATCTACAAATACGGTGGAGTGAAGAAAGATACGTTGTTTACGATGCGTGCTAGCCACATCTTGATCGCACCAGCGGACAAGTCGGATTCAGCGAAGGCGCAAGCGAAAACACGTGCAGAAGGAATTTTGGCACAAATTAAGGGAGGCGCTAGCTTCGAGACTTTGGCCCAAATGAATGGAATGGACGGCACCGCACAACAAGGTGGTGACTTAGGTTACTTTAAAAACAACGGTGGAATGGCTAAGTCATTCGAGAAAGCCTTATTCGGTTTCAATGGCGCTGGTTTAATGCCAGGTATTGTAGAAACAGAATTCGGTTTCCACGTGGTGAAAGTGACAGACGCGAAGTCTAACACGAGCTATAAGTTAGCGGCGATCAATAAGACCATCGCTCCTTCTCAAGCGACAATGGATAAAGTATTTACGACGGCAGATGCGTTTGCGAATGCAAATGGCAACTTAGCTTCGTTCGAAGTGGCTTTGAAAAAAGACAGAAACTTAATCATGATGCGTGCAGATCGTTTGACAGAAAATGCTTCTGCGGTGAATAACTTAACGAGCGCACGTGAAATCGTACGTTGGGCATTTGATGATAAAACAGCGGTAGGCGATGGTTCTAAGCGTGTATTTGAGCAAGATTCGCAATACATTGTGGCTTACTTGATCGGAAAGACTGAAAAAGATAACGTGAAAGTAGAGGACTTCCGCCAGGAATTAACTTCCTTAGTTCGCAATCAATTGAAAGGTGAATTCGTTGTTAAAAAATTAGCGAACAAGAAAGGTTCATTAGAGCAAATCGCACAGGCATACGGTGCAGGAGCATTAGTGGAAAACGTTCAAGATATTACCTTAGCTAGCGGTATGTTAAACACAGCAGGTCCAGATGCGATCGCATTAGGTCACATCGCTGGTTTGAAAAACGGTAAGCGTTCGAAGGTATTCGTTGGAGAAAATGGCGTGTTTATCGCAGAGAAATTAAGCGGTGCTCCGGCTCCAGCTTTAGCGGATTACTCTGGTTACAAGAATCAAATCCAAATGATGAACACACAACGTTCATCCTTCTACATTAACGAAGCAATTAAAGAAAATGCGAACATTGTAGACAAGCGCTACAAGTTCTATTAATATTGAAACATTTCGATTAGAAAAGCATTCTGCAAGGGATGCTTTTCTTGTTTAACAGAATAATGAAGCATCTGAAACGTTTTAGCGCTTATTACCTCATCGGCCTGGGAGTTCTTCTGATGGTTATGAGCCCTTTTGTGCGCGGACGTTTTGATCTAAGTGAGGATGGAAAGTATACGCTGAGTGAATCGAGTGAAGCCATCCTGGAAAGTATCGATGCTCCCCTTTTAGTACAAGTCTATTTAGGTGGAGATGATTTGCCTGGAGGATTTGAACGGCTGAAAAAGGAAACGTTGGACCTCTTGTCTGACATGCAGTCGAGTTCAGGAGCAAATATCGAGGTTCAACTCATCGATGTCCACGACGAATATCCTACAGAAGAATCCCGCGCTGACTTAACCCGCCAGCTGGATTCTTTGGGTATTCCACCCACTAACCTGGTGCATAAGGACAATGGCAAGCAGGTACAGCAATTAGTATTTCCGGGTTTAGTAATTTCAAAAGGCGCCTTAAAAACGGGTGTGCTTTTGCTCAAAGGAAACAAATTAGCGAGTCCGGAGGAAGCCATCAACCAGTCGATCGAAGGATTAGAATTCGAAATCATCCAAGGCATCCAGCAATTGCTACCCCAGGAACGTAAGAAGATCGGTTTCTTCGTCGAATATTCTACCACCCCGGCGATTGCCCAGATCGATCTCATTAATAGCTTAAAACGCAAGTATGACCTGTATCCGGTAGACCTAGCCGCCTCTAAGACCTTAGATGGCTTGGACGGGATCTGCGTGTTACAACCGAGCCGCGAATTCAGCGAGGAGGATACCTATAAAATAGATCAGTTTATTGTCAAAGGCGGCAAGGCCATCTTCCTGATGGATGGCGTAAAAATAGATACAGTTGAAAAGCAAGGACTATTCATTAGCCCTAAAAAGAACGGCCTGGAAAATATATTTTTCCATTACGGCTTGCGCTTAAATACGAACCTGGTAAAAGATGGTCAGCTATCCGGCATGATTCCCTTGAATGTGGGAAACCTGGGAGATAAGCCTAACATTCAGCTGATGCCTTGGCCCTCTTATCCCTTGTTGAAGGGCAATCCTGATTTCATTTTAACGAAGAACCTGGACGCTATCTATGGGAAGTTTACCTCGACGATCGATACGATTGCTGGGGTGGCGCTACATAAAACACCCTTGTTACGGACGAGTTCCTATACCCAGGTGTCGCAATCGCCGTCGATGATATCGGTGAATTCAGCGGGCAAGGATTTTGACCCGGACGCCTATACGGCTGGGGTTCAGACGACGGGCTACCTGGTGGAAGGCATGTTCCGGTCTGCGTTTCCGTATGCGAGCCAGGACACGAACTTTGTGGCGCAAGGCAAAACATCCAGTGCGATCATCTTAGTGGGCGATGGGGACATCGCGTTGAATGGGGTGGATTATGCGGCGAAGCAGGCCTTGCCTATAGGCTTTGACCCCTTTTTAAAGAACACGTTCTCAAACAAGGACTTCCTGTTAAATGCGTTCACGTATTTGTTAGATGACAACTCGCCCCTGTTAGCGCGGTCTAAATCGATCCAGCTTCGTCCCTTGGATAAGGCCAAAATTCAAGCAGACGGCACCTTCTACCAAGTGATTAACATCGCAGTGCCGCTTCTTTTTGCCACACTGCTCAGTTTAGCCGTGGTCTTTTACAGAAAGCGCAAATACAATCGCTAAATACATATGCTTAAAGCTTTGGTAGAAAGCCTAAATTATTTTAACTTCAAGGTTTGAACGACAGCCTGTCGAAAACCCTTTTACACGTATCTTAAAGCTAAATTATAATGAAGTTTCTAGTCGCCTCTAATGTCTTATTAAAGCAATTATCAGCCATCAATGGCGTCGTTGCTAGCAACCCGATCATTCCCATCTTAGAGAACATCTTAGTGGAATTAGAGGG
>CAILUB010000125.1 GCA_903837305.1 uncultured Cytophagaceae bacterium | reverse complement strand
TGTTTGACATTGAAACCTACAGCAAAGATTCAGCTAATGTGGTAATCGATGTGACTAAATTTTATAGCAGTGACATTCCAGCAATGAGCGCTTTAGATGCCTCTTTACGCGTAACACACGGAGTAAGAAATTTAGATGCGTCTCGGAGTTTCATTCGTTCCATCAAATCCTTCCCTTTGAACATTGAGGTGTTACAAGATTTCACTTACAATGCCTCAAAACCATCCGTGACGGCTTATACGGAAACCATTAGCCTGCAGATGAATCAGTCGATGATTTTATTGCCGGAGAAGCCGATGAAACCTCGTTTATTCGATCAGCGGGTAGGTTATTTTACCCAAAGACAATACGATTATTCTAGCGAGGAATTAAAATCAGATCAAAAAACCTATATCCAGCGCTGGCGCCTTGAGCCGAAAGATATGGCAGCCTATAAGCGAGGGGAATTAGTAGAGCCCATTAAGCCTATCGTCTATTATTTAGATCCAGCTACACCAATGAAGCTTCGCAAACACATGAAAAAGGGGGTGGAGAATTGGCAAAAAGCCTTTGAGGTAGCCGGATTTAAAAACGCGATTATTTGCAAGGATCCGCCGACAGCAGCCGAGGATCCGGATTTTTCTCCTGAAGATATTCGGTATTCCGTGATTCGCTATGTCGCCAGTACGACGCGAAATGCGACGGGCCCAAGCGTGAGCGATCCACGTTCTGGGGAGATTATAGAAAGTGATATTATCTGGTACCACAATCACTTGCGTTCATACCGCAACCGTTTTCTGTTAGAAACTGGTGCCTCAAATCCGAACGCTCGTACGCTTGATACCCGCGAAGAGGATATTGGCGAGATGATGGAGATGGTGATTTCACATGAGGTGGGTCACGCATTAGGTTTCCCTCACAACATGGGCGCGAGTAGCTCATACGAAGTAGAGAATTACCGCAAGGCTGATTTCACGAATAAAGAAGGAATTTCTGCTAGTATCATGGATTATGCGCGCTTTAATTACATCGCGCAACCTGGGGATCAGGGCGTTCGTTACATCCGTAAAATGGGTCCTTACGATGATTAT
This sequence comes from uncultured Cytophagaceae bacterium, assembly GCA_903837305.1. Lineage (GTDB taxonomy): Bacteria > Bacteroidota > Bacteroidia > Cytophagales > Spirosomataceae > Aquirufa. The sequence continues at coordinate 2,330 of CAILUB010000125.1, read as the reverse complement.
GCCGTGAATTGGGGCTATAGAGTATTACCTGATGCGGCTCGTCCAGAAGATGAAGTGCCTACTTTAGATAAATGGATTGAGGCCAAAGCAGGGGATGCAAGATTCCGTTTTGGAAATCAGGGAACGAATTTCGATCCTAGTTCTCAAACAGAAGATATCGGAAATGATCCAATTCGTGCGAGTACGTATGCGGTGAAAAACTTGAAATATGTGGCTAAAAACCTAGCCGATTGGACGAGCAAAAAGACCAATGATTACGAAGATTTAATTGAATTGAATGATGAGCTTTTAGGTTCATGGTCTCGCTATGTGGGCCACGTGACCACGATGGTGGGGGGTGTATATGAGCAATATGCTAAACCAAATCAACAGATTTCTACCTATAATCCGGTACCAAAAGCAAGCCAACAAGCGGCTGTCAATTGGTTAATCGCGAATGTATTTACTAATGTGGATTGGTTGATAAACAGAGAGGTGGTAACGCACAATATGGCGGGTTATATTGATCGAATGAGAAGCCTTCAAGTGAGTCCATTGAACCGCATGTTAAGTTTAGAGACTTTTGCGCGTTTGGATAATTCAGGTATAACTACTCCGAATCATTACAAGACAATCGATCTTTTCCAAGATGTGCGCGGAGGCATTTGGAGTGAATTAGCTTCAGGAAAAAACATCGATCATTACCGTCGTAATTTGCAAAAGGCTTACATCGAACGCATGAAAGCGTTGATGACGGATCAGGCTCCTGCTCCTGCTAGTCCTTTCGGTGCGCGCGAAAGCTATCCAGTGGCTCAGTCAGATGTACGCTCGATTGTGCGTGGTGAGTTAAAAGCGCTTCAGTCGAGTTTAGCTTTGGCGAAAGCGAAGGTTACGGACAAAGAGGTGCGCTACCACTTGGATGATTGTTTAGAGCGTGTTTCGTCGATTTTGAAACCGACTAAATAGCGTTTTCTGCGTAGTTTTTAAAGTTATCTAAAATCATCTGCCAGCCGGCTTGTTGCAGGTCTTTTGGATTTTGATTCTCCGGTTCAAATTGTTCAGTTACTTTCGTGCCCATTTCGGTGGATGCGAAAGTAACTTTCATTTTACGGCCGTCGCCGATTAGAATATCGAGCGTTTTTTGCTCCTCAATTTTTTGAAAAGTTCCCCAAAAATCAAAGCTCATCGACCCGTCTCTCGCCGCCATTTCGTAGTGAAATTCCCCGCCCACTTGTAGGTCATTTTTCGCCGATGGGCAATGCCAATCTGGCGATGCAAAGTTCCAATGTAGGACGTGTTCTGGACTTGTCCACTTTTCCCAAACGTGCGCGATGGGAGCGTTGATGGTGGTATGTACGGTAATGAAAGTCATTTTTATTCTAAATGTATTCGCAAATTTATTAAATGGCAGGACCTTTTCTTCATTTCTATGGATAATTAGGTCCTTTAACTATATTTGCACAAACAAAATACAAGCACTATGATTATTGAACCTAGAATGAGAGGGTTTATCTGTTTGACATCACACCCGAAAGGTTGCGAAAAAAACGTATTAAATCAAATTGACTATGTGAAGTCAAAGGGAGCCATTGATGGCCCTAAAAAAGTGCTTGTCATCGGAGCCTCGACGGGTTTTGGTTTAGCCTCTCGCATCACGAGTGCATTCGGATCGGATGCCGCGACGATTGGCGTTTTCTTTGAAAAAGCACCTGCAGAAGGCAAAACAGCCTCTCCAGGATATTATAATAGCCTAGCATTCGAAGCAGCGGCAGGCAAAGCGGGTCTTTATGCAAAAAGCATTAATGGCGACGCGTTCTCTAACGAGGTAAAAGAGCAAACGATTGACTTAATCAAGGCTGATTTAGGCCAAGTGGATTTAGTGATCTACAGCTTAGCTTCTCCTGTTCGTCAACACCCAGTAACAGGTGTATTGCACCGTTCGGTTTTGAAGCCTATCGGCGATACATTCACGGACAAAACGGTTGATTTCCACACAGGTATTGTTTCAGATGTAACGATCACTCCTTGTAGTGACGAAGATATTGCGAACACAGTTGAAGTGATGGGTGGCGAAGATTGGGCGATGTGGATGGATGCCTTATTGAATGCGGGCGTTTTAGCGGAAGGCGCAATGACGGTTGCGTATTCCTACATCGGACCTAAAGTGACGGAGCCAGTTTACCGCAAGGGAACGATCGGAATGGCGAAAGACCATTTAGAAGCGACGGCGTTTAAGATTACGGATGATTTGGCCAAAATAGGAGGCAAAGCTTTCGTTTCAGTGAACAAAGCCCTAGTAACTCAAGCAAGTTCAGCGATCCCTGTGATTCCATTATACATCTCATTATTGT
>CAILUB010000124.1 GCA_903837305.1 uncultured Cytophagaceae bacterium | reverse complement strand
TCATCAGTTCCACCGCTTCCAAATGTTTTAATATGGTCAACGTCAAGCATGGGCCAGTTTCCACCACAACATTCACACCATTCTTTTTTATGCTTGTTATATTTAGAAGGATTTCTTTTCAATTATTACCCAATTTTAATCTTCCAAAAAAATCACCTGTTTTCATTTTTTCATTAATATACGCCAACTGAGCTTCGTTCTTTGTTTTAAAATAACCAATATGCTTACCTTTAAATCTTGCTACATATGGATTTTTCTTATTATGAGGGGCTTTTATAAATCCGTTACATACTTTGTTTAGTGAGTTTTCTTTTCTTGTACATAACCTTAAATTCTCTAATGTGTTATCGGATTTGTCGATATTGATATGATCCACTTCCTGACCATTCTTTGCTCCCAATATTACCCTGTGATAATAAACCGATGTTTTATGCCCATCGATCTTTTCTGTAGCTACCAAATATCCGCCAGTGCTTTTTCTAAAAAATGATGAATTAAAAAAATCAACATACTTTGTATCTATTTTAAAAACACTTTTATTAACAACAACCTCAGACCATCCAATAGAGCTTGAAGTTAGAATCATCTTCCTAAGTCTCATTGAATTGCTTTTATTGTATATGTACGGATAGTGATGAATAAGTGATTGTCTTATTTTCTCTCTATTAAAACCAAACTCATTTGCACAATCTGTAAGCTTTCTAGTCTTTAGAAAGAAAATCATAATATCTTTAGCAATCATTTTATCTAGCAATAAACACCTACTCATAATACCTTCTTAATAAATGCTTTTGAGAGAATTGAGCATAGTAAAAGAACTAAGATAAAAACAGCTAGTTGTAATATTTACAAAGCTTATCTATCCTGTCCTCACTATTTCTATTCCCAAAGCATATGCTTCCGGTCGAACATCGCAAGATTACTTCTGACTAGAGCACGCAACCATGTACGACCTTTCCAGTTGGCAACGTGTGATGCGAAGTAATAATCCATCAGGGCCGTATGTAACTTTTACTCAGACTGATATAGATTGTAAAACATAAATCTTGTTCATGTTTTGTCTAAGTCTTGATTGTAATCTTTATATATTTACAAGCAATCTAATCAGATTAATATGCTCTAAAAGGGGTATTAAATGCATAACGCTGATGCTGCTATTAAGTTTGCTAAACAATGGGGTGATGCTCCAAGTCTAGAAAGACTAAGAAACTCAGGAAAATCATCTGATGTTCAAAAGTCTGAAGCTGAGAACCATCTAAAGAATGTCGGTCTACGCTTCCAATACAGTCCAAACCAATCAACCATTGCGCTATGGGCTAAGGACATTATCGATTCTGGTTATACCGACGAGATGTTGGGGGCTGTTTGCAAGTCAATTCCATTTAAGTTTGAGAAGATGCCCACATTAAACCAGATTATGGAGTTATTGGCCCCATATCGTCCCAAGGGGAGCGTTTCAAGGGATGAGCTTAGTGATCTTACAGACCGCACGTTTGAGCATTTAAAAGCTAAATTCATCAAGCAATCAAGCCCTGAAATATTTACACAGATGGTCGAATATTATGTTAATCATGGATGCCCTGCGATAAAGATGTTTAACACCCATTATCATGAGATGTGTATGCTAAACGACTGGGCGAGAAGTTACTTTGGCGATGGTAAAAAGATCATTGAAATGGCGCATAAGAGCAATCAGGCGTTTGACTCTAACGATCGTGAACATTTTACACGGGTATTAAGGCAGTATGCTAAGGAAAATAAATTATGACCTCTGAGCTAGCAGTATGTTTCCGCTGTAAATCAGAATATATAATAAATTATGGCGGTAAACTGGCGGATGATGATCTTGTTACTTCGGTTTCAGCTTGCAATTGTAAAAAAACTAATGTAAATAAGTCACATATTAAACCACTCGATCAAGCATTTATTAAACTAAAGGATGTATTAAATGGAAAAGCTAAATCTGTTTCAAAAAATCAACAAAGTTCAAAGCCAAGTAAAATCAGTCTTTAAAGGCTCAAAAGTTTCAATAACTCAAAACAGTTCTTATATGGCAGTTAGTCACGATGATGTAACTGCTCTTTTGCATGACCCAGTAGCAGAAGCTGGGATTGTTGCATTCCCTAATATGGAATCGGCTGAGCTTGAAAGCTTTGAAGTTGTAAAAGAATATCAAGGTAACAAAACAGTTTCTAATCAATACAGAGTAAAAGTATGGGCATCAGTAACTTTTTATGATTCTGACAAGCCAGAAATTTCGTTAACTACAAAGTGCTTCTCTTACGCTATTGACACCGGAGACAAGGCAACAGGCAAGGCTTATTCGATGGCAATCAAATACTGCTACCTCAAAACGTTTATGCTTGAAAGCTCTGATGAAGAAGAATCTAGGGATAGTGAGAAGCATTTTAATCAAAGTTATCAACAACCAAATCTTGTTTCCAATCAACCAAATAATAGCAGTAAACCATTCCCTGCTTCTGATGCCCAAAAAGGAGCTTTAAGAAAAATGGGAATTAAATTCGACGAAACAATATCAAAAGCAGACGCATCAAGAATGATTGAGTCATACAATAAGGAAAAAACAAAATGATGGGAATTAACAACGTTATACTGCTTGGAAAAGTTTATAATGTGAAAACAATGATATCTAAGAACGACAAGCCAATTACTTTCTTCACTCTGACTACGTACAAGAAACAAAAAGAAGGCGATAAAGACAAGGCTCAATTTCATAACTGCGTGGCTTACGGAAAGCTTGCCGAGATATTGGGTG
>CAILUB010000123.1 GCA_903837305.1 uncultured Cytophagaceae bacterium | reverse complement strand
TCGTATAATTGATCACTACGATTGTCGGTTTTGCATTCAATACCTCATTCACGTGATTCACATCGATGCGATTCTTAGACAGATTTAAGTCGATTTTTGAACCCTGCGAGCTGAATAAGCCCCCTGAAGTAGGAACTAGCCACAATAAAACGACATCTGCCTCTTCCTTCGTGGATACGAATTCTAAACCAGGATAATTTGGTTTCGAAACCTTAATCGCTTCTCCTCCAGCGTTGCGGCCTGATTGGAAATACGTCTCGAAGTACACTTTGGTCTTCTTCGCTAATGGCAAACGCTTATCGTCATTGCGTAATAAGACAATCGATTTGCGCAAAGCTAAATCGGCTGCGGCAACCGCTTCTTTGTTACCCACTGTCTTCACAGCGTCCTCCACATTGACATACGGATTCTCGAAAAGACCTAAGTCGAATTTCTCTTTTAATAATTTTGCCACCGATTGGTTAATGCGCTCTTCAGAAACCAATCCAGTCTTTACCACTTCGATCAAAGTCGTAGGATCCGCCGCACCAGAGAAGATATCCACTCCAGCATTCAAGGCTTTTTTATAGCGCTCTGGAATGCTGATGTTTTCCACACCCCAAGGCATCATTTCGATAGGGCCTGTATCGGAGTTGATGATCCCGTGGAAGCCTAACTTGCCTTGTAATAAATCACCGATCATCGCTTTGTTATATGAGAATCCCACCTCCTCGAATTCCTTTCCTTTAGGAGCAGAATAGTAGGGCATGATGGCAGAAGTTCCGGCTGCAATCGCTGCCTTAAATGGCTTTACATGGTAGTCAAACATTCCCCCAGGGTAATGCGCAAACTTACCCCAATCGAAGTGTGAATCTTGTCCATCCACTTGCGGGCCACCGCCTGGAAAGTGTTTCGTCGTCATCGCCACAGAGGTATTAGAAAGTTTATTTCCTTGGAAACCTAAGACGATCTCAGTAATCATCTTAGAAGCTAAATCCGCATCTTCTCCAAAAGTTCCTTCCACCCGACCCCAGCGTGGTTCAGTCGCTAAATCCGCCATGTACATATAGCCTTTACGAAGACCCACGGCGCGCCATTCTGCTGAGGCCGTTTCGGCAAACTTGCGCGTTAATGTAAAGTCGCGCATGGCTGCTAAACCTAATTCTCCTGGCCACTTAGAAAAGGCGGTAAGGCCCACACTAAGTCCCACAGACGCATCTGTTGTTACGTGATTACGCGGATTCGAAGCGACGATTGCCGGGATTCCTAAACGCGTTGACTCACACAGCTCTTGTAAGTTATTCGACCATTTGGCCATGATTTCAGGCGACGCATTGGCACGTAAAATGAAATGGCGAAGATGGTATTGCGTGACACCTTTGGTTGTTCCCGCCGCAGACATATTGGGAGCGCCTAAAGGCTTGCGGGTAAACATATTTGTCGTTTGGACTAAATCCTCTTCGTTAAATCCTTCGGTGATGGGTGTTCTAGGCCCTCCACCTTGTACTCCATTCGCGAACACTTGGTCCCCGCCCATACGAGTCGTGCTGATCAGCATGAAACCGAGTTTTTCCTCGACGGTCATTTGGGAAACTAAATCCTTCACACGCACGTCCACTGGCAAGCGCCAGTCTTCGTATTTGTCCAGTTTATTGTTCTTATTTAAGTCCTTAAAGGATAATTTTCCTACCCGTAAAGTAGGCGTTTTCATAGCGACAATGACGGGTTGCGTTTGTGCTAGTAATGAACTAGAAGCAAAAAGCAAGGCAATAAGCACACGAGATTTCATAGGTTTTTTCTTTCTTTGTATAGGAAAGCAAATCTGTAGCCATTTCTAATCACATGAAAGATCCGAATGTAGACCAATTCATACAAAGTGCCGACCATTGGTCAGCGGAGATGGCCTTTTTGCGCCGCATTTTGCTTGATTGTTTGCTGGTGGAAACCTATAAGTGGAAGACGCCGGTATATATGGTTGGCTCGAAAAATATCATTGCGATCTCTAGTCTGAAAGACCATTGTGCTTTGAATTTTTTCAACGGGGCGTTATTGCAGGATGAGGAAAACATGTTAATTAAACCTGGCGAACATACGCAATTAGGTCGCTGGATGAAGTTCAATTCGGTGGAACAGATTTTGGCCAAAGAAGACCTCATCAAAGCCTATGCCCTAGAAGCCATCGAGGTAGAGAAGCTGGGCCTGAAAATGGAGAAGTCCACAGAAATCCCTCATCCGGAAGAATTAACGGTGATCTTCGCTAAAAAACCGGCTCTGCAACAAGCCTTCGATAAACTTACCCCAGGGCGTCAGCGCGCCTATCTTCGATTTTTCACGGATGGAAAACAATCCGAAACGCGCACCTCGCGCATCGAAAAAAACGAGAAATACATCTTAAAAGGAATTGGAATAACGGATTGCATTTGTGGTCTAACGAAGCGAAAACCGAGTTGCGACGGATCGCATAGAGCTATAGAGAATTTCAAGCGATGACGCAAAGAAGTCGCAAAGACGGCGTTTGTTAAGACCATTTTAACCCTGAATTTTGCCCCATGAATTTTGGAGAACAATTAAAAGAAATCCGTACCGCGAAAGGGCTCACTCAAGTCGAATTATCGGAAAAGAGTGGCGTCGCATTGCGCACCGTTCAACGTATGGAACGCAATGAAGGGAAACCTAGTTTGTATTCGATGAATGCGATCGGCGAAGTTTTGGCGACGAATTTGACCTTGTTGTATGCTCCGGATTTGGAAACCGAAACACGAAATATTATGGAAAGTACAGACCAACAATTGTGGGCGATTGCGAGAAGCCGCGCTAAATTCAAAAGGAGCCTTGGCTCTTATTCTATCGTCATCCCTTTTCTGTGGGTTATTTGGTTTTTAACCTCACATGATAGAGATATTAATCGCATACCATGGCCTATCTGGCCTATGTTGGGCTGGGGTTTAGGATTGGCAATTCAATACCTGAAAGCCTATGTCATTGTCGCCGATTCATTAGAACAACAAGAATACGATAAGTTGAAGACTAAACTTAATATAAATAAGGAATAAGCGCCTTAACCGTCTTTTGATATGCTTGGTATTCTTCACCAAAAACAGCTACCAGTTTTCGTTCCTCTAAACGGGATCCAATTAGGATATAGCTATACGAAATCAGGAGAACAAGCAACATTTTTTGGGTCGGTACCAGCAAAAATAGGCCCAGGATTAAGATAACAGTAGCAAAATAGAGTGGGTGCCTCACGTATTGATACATCCCAGAAAGCACTAATTCGGGCTTCTTTTCCTTTTTAATTCCTAAGAATTCTGCTCCATCAAAAGCTTTAAAGGCTAGATATAATAGAACTAGCCCGGCGGGGATTAAAACGTATCCAATTGGGCTTAGCCAAATAAGCGATAGTAAATAAGGATCTGGAAGAAAAACGCTTAGGTACAAAAGGGGAATTAAACCAGCGATGGCAATAAAATTATATACGATTCTGTAGTAAGAAAATAGGCCAGAAAATCCTTTTTCAACGGTTAATTTTACCGCATTAGAGGCCAGGAAACTATGGATAAAAAAATACATTATCCAGGCAAAACCTAAGAAGACGATTTCCATGTTGATTTTTGATTAGGAACAAATCTACTGTAAATTAGTCGAAAATATAACCTATGCCTTTATTAAAAGCTACCCCCATTCTAGCCTATTTAGATCGCGATGAAACGGTCGCTTTTTATCAAAACCTAGGCTTTGAAAGTAATGCCAAATGGGATGGCTATTTGATGTTCTCTCGGGATGAAATCAACATTCATTTGTGGTGTTGCGATGACGAGAGCATCCCGAAGAATACGGGATGTTACGTGTATGTGGATGAGATCGATGCATTATACAAAGAATGCGAAGTACTTGGAATTGTGCATCCGAATGGAAAGCTTCAAAATATGGCCTGGGGCATGCGCCAATTCAGCATTTTAGATAATAGCGGTAACATCATTCATTTCGGTCAGGATATGAATAGCTAATTATTTTTCTAACTTATGTTTCTAAACCGATGAAACATGAAAAAAATAGCGATCCTTTTGCTGGGATTCAGCCTATCCCTTTCCGCTCAAATACCTGCTGGAAAGAAAGTAATTTCTTCTCTGTATTTGTATGATTTGGCATCTGAAAAATCGGAATTAATTCTCACCGAGAAGCGGCATTTCGAGGCACCTAACTGGTCTATTGACGGCAAGTTTCTACTCATCAACTCCTACGGTAAACTTGAAAAAATCTCCCCTAAAGGTGAAAAATTAGGGGTTTTACCTACAGGTTCTGTTATGAGGGCGAACAACGATCACGGCTATTCTTTTGATGGGAAAACCTTATTTATTTCGAGTGGTAAACCTGAAATTAAAGGAGGATCTTCCTTCATTTACAAAGTAGGAGCAGATGGCGGAAATCCTGTTCAACTTACTCCCTTAACCCCCTCTTATTGGCATGGCATTTCACCGGATGGCAATACCATGGTGTATTGTGCGGTGAGGAATGGCAACTATGACGTTTACGCCATGTCCTCGAATGGTGGCGAAGAAATTCGGTTGACTACGACGGAAGGATTAGATGATGGTCCGGAATATTCGCCAGATGGGAAATACATTTACATCAACTCGTACCGATCTGGGATGATGCAAATTTGGCGGATGAAACCGGATGGATCTGAGCCAGAACAGATGACCTTTGATGCTCATTCGAACTGGTTTGCACACATCGCTCCTAACAATCAAGTGGCGACTATTATTAGCTATATGGAGGACCAAAAGCAGTCCCATCCTTTTGGCCATCAAGTCAAATTGCGCCTATTGAATTTAAAAACAAAAGAAGTGAAAGATTTAACGGAGGCCTTTTATGGAGGACAGGGAACGATTAATGTGCCCTCATGGAGCCCAGATGGCAAGAAATTCGCCTATGTGCGGTATGCTTTGGAAGATTTGTAAAAAGGAAGTAAATTCACAAAAAACCTAGTTAAATATGAACAAAGATAGTCAAGCTTCCAGACGGAAGTTCTTACAACAAATTGGGGCAACTAGCCTCGTGGCAGCCTCATCGCCCTTCGCCTCTTTAGGCGCTCAACAAAAAGCAGAGGAGCGCATTTTAACGTATGAAAAACGCATCTCGGTGGGCGAAAAAATTCGCTTAGGAGTGATTGGTTTTGGGGTTCAAGGGCACTTTGACTTGGCTTCAGCGCTGAAAGTGCCTGGCGTTGAATTAGCTGGAATCTGCGATTTATACACGGGCCGTATCGAAAATGCGAAGGAATTATACGGTAAGGATTTATATACCACGCGTAATTACAAGGAATTATTAGACCGTTCGG
>CAILUB010000122.1 GCA_903837305.1 uncultured Cytophagaceae bacterium | reverse complement strand
CCCCCGGACCTGTAACAGTCAACAGTTTTCAAGACTGCCGCAATCGACCACTCTGCCAACTCTCTGTCTCCTTAAGAGATTGCAAAAGTAAGGCGTTTTTCCACATTTTGCAATACCTGCCTCTAAAATTTTAGATAATATTCAAGATAAAATCTCTTTTGGCTTGAAAATCAAGCTCATCTGGAATCCATTTAATTTCAATCTCGGCTCGTTCCATTTTCCTAAAATAGGTCATTTGGCGTTTGGCAAACTGATGAATTGCTGATTCAAGGCCTTTTTCAAATTCGTCACGCGAAATCAAGCCTTCCACAAAATTCACCATCCATTTATATTCTAAACCCATCCAACGCAATTCCTGGGGATGAACGCCATCGAATAAAAGTCGCTGTACCTCCTCAAGCATTCCCTCTTTCAGCCGGGCTTGAAATCGTTTCGATATCTTCTCTCTGCGTGAGTCGGTCGATGGATTTAGGCCAAAGACTGTATACTTAAATTGAATATCCAGTGGCTCAGACAAGAAATGAGGTACATGGGAGAATTGATAATTCGCTAACAAGGATTCGATATATAAACCGGTTCCACCACAAAGTATGGGCTGTTTACCACGGGCAAAAACGTCATTAATCGCATCAAAAGCAGCTTTTTGAAAGTGTGCCACAGAGAAGGCCTCTCCTATTTCGTGGCTATCGATGAGGTGATACGGAATGAAACCATATTCTTTTAAGTCTTTTCCGGTGCCTATATCGAGGCGACGGTAAATTTGACGGGAGTCTGCTGAAATGATTTCCCCATCTAGAGCACACGCTAGTTCCACGGCTAAAGCCGTTTTACCGCTGGCTGTGGGGCCTAATAATACGATGAGCTTCTGATCAGTAGACATAACGTAATTTCAAATTTCCTTTATTCATTCGATCACCCAACTGAATGGGAGCCGTCTCCCCTATTTTAGAAAACCCAACTGACAAAAAACCTTTGCCCGTATTCCATTCCTTGTCCACGTAGGTCATCACATTGTGGGTTTCAGGATGTAAATCTTTGTATGCCTGCAAGAATTTCGTCAAACCTCCTACCAGGCGAATGCTAGATAAAGTGGCAATTTCAGTGAGTTCGCCAGATAAGCAGCCTTCTAAACCCGGCTCTTTCATTACCAATGATTTGCCAAAAACAGCCACTGCCAGTAAAGGATGCCCCTGATATTCATAGGAACTTTCAATCCCCCGAAAAACCCGATGCGGTGGAACAATGCAGCCAAAATAACTAGAGCCCTTTAAAAAACCCTTTATATGCTCTTTATCTAAAAACTTCCGTGCTGTCTCGGCATCTATGACCACAATACGGGTATCGCGAGCAAAAACGGAACGCAAAGGCTTTACTCGAGCAATCAAGTGTTTTTCAATCGATGCACGCCGTGATAACCATTGATCTTCCCAAATACAGATATCACCCGCTCGACTTTCCCCTGGCATTGCATTTACCCATACATTTGATAAATCATGATGCCATAAGCCATCCGATGTCGATTGAAAACCGACAGAATTAAGAAATTGAGCGAGGGTATGTGGGAACTCTTTTGGCATAAAACGTGTAAATATACAGTAGAATTAGGCGCAAAAGCGCTTTACATCACAAAACAAATAGAAAAAACTAAACGAATGGACTACAGATTTGAGGCGAGCAGAAAGGAAGTTTCTACCTTTACGAATCAAGAGATCAGAGAT
>CAILUB010000121.1 GCA_903837305.1 uncultured Cytophagaceae bacterium | reverse complement strand
ATGCTAGGTAAAGGGACTTTTGACCCAGGCGTAAATCCAAATGCCTATCCGCAGACCGATGGATACACGAGTCCTTCAAAATTGAAAGTGAGCGCAAACGGAGTTGTTGCGTCTGAAACTATTTTAGCGGATGATCCGGCGGATCATCAAGGTATCTTGTCTTGGCACTACCAGGCACGAAATAACAAGCTAGACGAAGCAGGAACCTACGGTTATTTAGTGCAAGGTGTGATCCCAGCAGCCGCTTGGCAGCAGGCTGCCAAGACGGGGAAATTGATCTTGCGATTCGAGGCCACGGAAGGCGGTTTATCTCTTTACGGAGACAAATCTGGCCGCTATGTGGTTGATCCGAGTATCGTGATAGAAAGATAGATTAAACGCCAAACTGCGCTAAATGATGGTCAATATGCTTGTAAAGGAGATTGTTCCATTCCGTAGCCGATAAAGACCCCAAACTAAGGGAAGGGGTTTCAGCTAATTTTTCTGCCCCCATTTCTTGAATGGTTTTAATGTAGTTTTTCAGCCTCTCTTTCTCTATGAAGAAATCATACTTATCTGTTCGAATAAAACTAGGGGCTGTTGGTAAATTACGTTTATAAGGCACTTCATTTATCATCGATTTTTTCAGAAATAACGTTAGGATTAGGCGCATCAAAAGTGGCGGCTGATCTGTATTTGTTCCTAAAATCTGTTCATAGGGCACAGCGCAATGGGATAACATTTGCCCTACTGTCATCTTGCCCCAAAGTGCCGGACTCTCCGAATTCAATTGATCAATTCGACGAAATAACTCTTCAGTCGTGGAATTTAGGTAGATGGATGGGTATGCCATAAGTTTAGTTCAATTTCCAGCGTTTCACATTAATTAACTCCGGTTTCTTGTCTCCAGTTTGCGTAAAATTAGCGTTAGTTAATTGAATATCCGAGGCTTCAATCACGCGATAAGTTTGTTTCGCCTCGATGTCTAAGTTCGAAAGATAAATGTGGTGGATCGGCATTTCCGGTAAACCACGGACTAATAAACCCGTCTCAGCCCCTTTCGCTACGACGCGGTCCACGAAGATGTTTTTGAATTGAGGAGTGCCTGCATCGACTGGTTTGCTTTCGATTTTAGGTGTTTCGTCTCCATTTCCAAAAGTAGCTACCGGATCTTTTCCTTGGTAGTACATATCGAACAAGATGGCCTCACCTGAGATGTTTTTCATACTGATGTCTTGGATGTAGACATTCTCGACTACGCCACCACGGCCGCGGGCTGTTTTGAAACGCAATCCCACATCGGTGCCTAGGAACTGGCAATTGGAAACAAAAAGATCGTGCACGCCACCAGACATTTCGCTGCCTACTACGACACCACCATGTCCATGGAATACGACACAATTTTCAATGGTGATGTAAGCGCTAGGGCGACCTCTTTTTCTTCCCTCGGCATCTTTACCTGATTTCAAACAAATGCCATCGTCACCTACGTCAAATTTAGAATTGCGAACAGAAACGTATTCACAGGATTCGATGTCGATACCATCTCCGTTTTGGGCGAACCAAGCGTTTTTAACCGTGATATTATCTACTGTTAGGTGTTTCGAAAGTAGCGGGTGGATATTCCAAGCGGGGGAGTTTTGGAAGGTAACGCCTTCTAAAAGTATCTGCTCGCATTCGCGTAGGGAGATCATATTAGGGCGAAGGAATTCCTTGATTTCTTCGGCTTTGGCCTCATTGAAACCAGCTGCGATGACGCCTGGCTGATCTAATTTAGATCCTTTTAAAGCGCGTTCAGTAGGATACCAAGTATCTTTTTTATCATCTAACACGCCGCCAGAACGAACCAGTTTATCCCATTCCCCTAGAGTCAATTTTCCTTTCTTCACGGGTCTCCAAGCCTCACCAGCGCCATCGATGATACCAGAACCCGTGATGGCAATGTTACGTTCGCCTATCGCCGTAATCGGGGATTGCGCTCTGATCGCATCAACCCCTTCCCAGTTTGTTCTTACCAATGGATATTGGGCTGCATCTGCACTGAACTGTAATACCGCGCCAGCGTCTAAATGGAAGTTGATATTGGAGCGTAAGGTGATGGCTCCTGTTAGCCAAAAGCCTGCAGGCACGCGCACCACGCCACCGCCTTGCTTCGCAGCAATGTCGATGGCTTGCTGAATCGCCGATGTGTTTAATTTATTTGCGGACGACGAAGCTCCATACGCAACGATATTAAACGTATCTTTTTTAAACGCGGTCGTCGCTACGTTCGGTAATTCAAACACGTATTTCTGCGAGAAGGATGACTTCTTAAGGAAACTGCGCAAGTGCTCATTCGAAGCTAAAATACCT
>CAILUB010000120.1 GCA_903837305.1 uncultured Cytophagaceae bacterium | reverse complement strand
GATAATACTTGTGAATAAGCGAAGCTAGCTTTCACGAAAGGAGAGCTTAAATACCCAGCGCTACCACGCAACAAATTCCAGGTTAAATACGTCTTCCAAGTTTCAACCGGAGTCTCGATCAATAATTTGTTCGCTGCCTCGAAGAATTTAGGTGCACCTACTAAGATAGAATCAGGAGCAGATGTTCCAAAGTCTTGGAAAGTTAATGCCCAGTTAAATGCAGGCGTCTTTTGGCTGAAATCTGCAAAGGCAAATTTGTTGTACGTTTTATATGGATCACGCATCTCTACGCGAGCCATTTGAGCCTCTGCTAATTTCTTTTCTAATTGGAAGACAGTCTCCGCATTGGCTTTTGCTTGTGCTTCTGGTGTTCCAGTTAATGTAAATAAGGTCGTTACGTATTTTTTGAAGGCCTCCTGAATCTTTAAGCTTCTAGGATCATTCTTCAAGTAATTATCACGATCAGGAAGGGAAGTGCCACCTTGGCCTAATTGTGGAACCATTTTCTCTACATTCTTGCGGTCTTGACCAATGTAAAAGCTAAATAAGGGAGAACCTGCGCCTGTTGAACGCATTCTAGCAATTTCTGTTACGATTTGAGATTTAAATTTTAAACCTGCGATGTGTTGTAAATCTGCTTGAATAGGCGTGTAACCTAATTTTTCGATGGTCACACTGTCCATAGCGGCCGAATAGAAATCAGCGACTCTTCTTTCAATAGATCCTGGAGCAGCATTTGTTCCTTTTAAACCCTCTAAAATTGATTTAACCGCATTGATATTGAAATCACGCAATTGGTTAAAACTTCCCCAACGTGTTTCTTTAGCAGGGATCGGATTTTTTCTGATCCATGGACCATTTGCATATTCCATGAAATCATCCCCAGCTTTTACACTGAAATTCATATTATCTCGGTCAATGAATTTTCCCGGTTTTTCTTGTGCATAGAGACTGCCGCTTAATAGCATAGAGCCAGCTAATACGAGTTGTAAGTAATTATTTTTCATTTGAAAAAGGTTGTTGTGGCATTAAATTAATTAATTTAAAGAATCTAAACTACCGATATGAAAAAAATGTTATTGATTCTGTCCTGCTTTTTGGCAATAGGCCTCTCTGTAAATGGCCAAAAGCCCATGTCACATGAGATCATGGTCAAGTTCAAAAAAGTGGGTGCTCCTAAAATTTCACCTGACGGTCGCCACCTGATTTATTCCCGGGTGGAAACGTCCTATAATCTAGATGAGCAAACCTCTGACCTCTGGATAGCTTCAACAAATGGTTCTTCAGAGCCTAGAAAATTAACGAATTCCAAAGGCGCTGAGGATAATTACCAGTGGTCATCCACCTCGGATAAAATTTATTTCACTGCCAAACGTGATGGTGATGAGGCTCCTCAATTATACGTTTTACCCTTAGCAGGAGGAGAAGCGCAACGCCTAACCACACTTTCTACTGGAGTAAGTGAGGTGAAATTCTCCCCGGATGGCTCTCGCATCATTTTCTCAAGCCGTGTTTACCCCTCTGCTTTCACTGACTCTGCGAGCAAAAAGTTAGCCGACGAAAAGAAAAAAATCAAGACTAAAGCACGCGTTTATCAATCCTTTCCTGTTCGTTATTGGGACTCTTGGTTAGACGAAAAACAAGGACATATCTTTACGATGGACTTGATGTCAGGAAAACAACCTGTGAATTTAATGACGAATGTGTCCCTAGTGAATTCCCCGGGCTTTCGTTTAGGATCCTATCATTTTAGCCCTGATGGGAAATCAGTAGTATTTACGGCGACCACAGAATATAATACTACTGCGTATCAATCTTCGAAATCGAATATTTATTCAGTTAGTATCTCTGGCGGAAAGGAAACGACGCTAGTGAATGATGAGACTGATTATTCATCAGTGGAATACACAGAAGACGGGAAATACTTGATTGCGACCGGTTCTGCAAACGGGAATAAATTGTATTATTTGAGTCGCATTTACCGTTTTGATGCGACTTCTATGACTGCCAAAAAAGAACTAGCCGCCACCCTCGATCGTCCCATCAACGACATGGAAATGGCAGGTTCCTCTATCTTCGCCAGTATCGAGGATCAGGGGGTGGATCGCATAGTCGAAATTTCGGTGGCTGATGGATCAGTCAAGCCAATTTTAGGGGCAGAAACAGGATCCTTTACAGGACTAAGCTTATCCGCAAATCCACGTGTTTTTGCCTACCAATACCAGAACATGATGACTCCTCCAGAGGTTTGGGTTTCTGCTAACGGTTCTTTGAAAGCAATTTCAAAAGCAAATGATGCGGTACTGGCTGGTTTAGATTTAATGAAGCCAGAAGTGATTTGGACTAAATCATCTCGTGGTAAAAACATTCGTTCCGTTGTGTTGAAACCGACCGGATTTGATGGATCTAAGAAATACCCATTGTTTGTATTAATGCATGGAGGACCGGCAAGTTCATTCAAAGATGTCTTTGGCTACCGTTGGAATCCCTATATTTTAGGTTCAGCAGGTTATGTTATTGTGATGACAGACTACACGGGTTCCATCGGATATGGCGAGAAATTTGCCCAGGATATTCAGTTTGACCCATTCAAAGGTCCAGGCCAAGAAATTCAAGAAGCCGCAGCCGATGCGGTAAAGCGCTTCTCCTATATTGATGGCAGTAAACAAGCAGCTGGCGGTGCATCTTATGGCGGTCACCTAGCTAACTGGATGCAAGCAACTACGTCCCATTACAAATGTTTAATCTCCCATGCCGGATTAGTGAACTCGGAGGCGCAATGGGGGACTTCAGATGTGATTTGGGGTAGAGAATTGATGAATGGCGGTGCGCCTTGGGTACCTACCAAAACCTGGAAAGAACAAAATCCGATGCGCTTCGCGGCGAACTTCAAAACACCTATGCTTTTAACGGTAGGTGAAAATGATTACCGCGTCCCTATTAACAATACATTAGAAAACTGGAGCATCCATCAACGTCTTCAGATTCCAAGCAAGTTAATCGTCTTTCCAGGTGAAAACCACTGGATCCTGAATCCAGATAATTCGAAGTTCCATTATTCGGAGATTCAAGGCTGGTTAGCGACGTATTTAAAATAAAAAAAAGGTCTCGATCTAAATTTTGAGGCCTTTTTTTATTTTAAATAGTCCGGAGGGAATGAGTCCGAAGGGAATGAGTCCGAAGGGAAATAGTACGGAGGGAATGAGTCCGGAGGGAAATAGTATAAAATAGTCTCTCCCTTCGTCCGGACTTCGGACTCCCTTCCTCCGGACTATAGCCTCACCATCTCTCCTGTCCTCACCGACTCGTCGCACGCGAAAGCGATTCTTAAGCTATTCACTGCGTCTTCTACGTGATCTGTTAAGTCAATATTGTCATTTATAGCTTGTAAGAAAAAGGCCTGTTCACGATCGCAAAGTCCTTGGTGATCGGGTTCATCTGTCAGATTCACCCATTCGTCTTCGTGGGTAAATTCATTTTTTGCATCGATATCTGCGTGATGTACACGTAGCGATTCTGTTTTCGTGTGTGATTCCACGTCATCGGATTTGCCCTCGCCGCCGGCATTTTTTGCGACGATGGATACGGAACCTTTTGGCCCAAAAACATCTTTCACAAAATACGCATTCTGTGAGATCATCGGACCCCAGCCAGCCTCGTACCAGCCTACAGATCCGTCTTCAAAGTGAATCTGAAGTTGACCATAATTATAATTGCCCGCAGGAATGTCCTCTGTCATTCGTGCACCGATGGCGGAAACGCGAAGGGGTCTGGAGCGTGTCATTTGGCACATCACATCAATATAATGCACGCCACAATCGACGATAGGGCTTAGAGATTTCATCAAATTCCGGTGCACATCCCACATGTAGCCGTGGGATTGTTGGTTTAGGTTCATGCGCATGACTAATGGTTTCCCCATCGTCTTAGCGATTTCAATGAACTTGATCCAAGAGGGGTGATGGCGTAAAATATAGCCCACCACTAGTTTTTTGCCACTTTTTTGAACTGCTTCAGCTACGCGAATGGCGCCAGCCAATGAATCGGCAATTGGTTTTTCTAAGAATACATGGCACCCCGCTTCTAAGGCTGCAATGGAATAAGCTTCATGGGTATCTGGGTAGGTCGAGATACAAACCGCATCTGGTTTGGAATCCGCTAGGGCGGTGAAATAGTCGCTGTAGAGCTTTTGGCCCCCACCTAATGCTTCATTCAAAACGTCTTTACTATTGCCTGGGGAAACGAGTCCGCAAATTTCGAAACCTGCTACGTTTTGGTAGGCTTTCGCATGAGAGGCTCCCATGTTTCCACAACCCACCACGAGCACGCGTATATTTTTCATAGTTCTTGATTTAGACCCTTAAATTAGGAAGAATGATTAGAATAATCGAAACTTAGCCTTTACAAATTATGCGCAACCTCCTTATTT
>CAILUB010000119.1 GCA_903837305.1 uncultured Cytophagaceae bacterium | reverse complement strand
TTGTTCATGTATTTTAAATAATACGCGTGTTCCCACACGTCTAAAGCTAAAATGGGTTGTCCTTTCACTTCAGCCACATCCATCAAAGGATTGTCTTGATTAGGCGTCGAAGAAATCACCAATTTCCCGTCTTTCTTGATTAACCAAGCCCAACCTGAACCAAAACGAGACGTTGCTGCCTTCGTAAATTCAGCCTTGAATGCATCAAAAGAGCCGAAATCAGCCTCTATTTGCTTCGCTAAAGCGGCAGATGGTATAGAGCCTTTGGCAGGTCCTAATACATTCCAGAAAAAACTATGATTCCAGTGTCCTCCCCCATTGTTACGCACGGCAAAAGGCTGAGTGGAAACGGTGGCTAAAATCTCTTCAAGCGATTTAGTCGTAGCCGGTAAAGCCTTGTTTAAATTATCTACATAGGCCTTGTGGTGGCGATCGTGGTGAATTTCCATCGTTAAGCGATCGATATGAGGCTCTAAGGCATCAAAAGCATAAGACAAAGCTGGTAAACTAAAAGAATCAGCTAATGGAGCAGAAAAAGAGGGCAAAACCACGCTAGCGCCCGCAAGGACTAGTGATTTTTGAAGGAATTCGGCACGTTTCATCATGTTTGAATTTATACTATTCGTAAACAACTCTACCTACTATACTTCGGCCTAGTGTAATCTCGTCGGTATATTCTAAATCACCGCCAATGGGAATACCACGCGCAATCGTGGATAATTTTATGGGAAATTCTTTTAGCTTTTTGGTCAAATAAAAAGCCGTCGTATCCCCCTCCATCGTAGGACTCAAGCCTAAAATCACCTCACTAACTTTACCAGAAGCGACGCGCGTCACTAAGGTTTCGATGGTCAAATCGCCGGGTGAAATACCGGATAAAGGGGAAATAATTCCGCCCAAAACATGGTATAGGCCCATAAACTGACCTGTATTTTCAATCGCTAATACATCGCGTAGATCTTCCACCACACAAATGATGCTTTCATCGCGTTTATGACTGGCACAAATGCCACATAAATCACCATCCGAAATCATATGGCATTGTGGACAATATTTCGTTTCTGTTCTGAGTTGAACTACCGCGTGGGCTAATTGCAAAGATTGGGCTTCTGGGCGCTTTAATAAATGTAAAGCGAGGCGCAGTGCTGATTTTTTACCGATGCCGGGCAGTTTAGAAATCTCTTCAACAGCTTGCTCAATCATCTTGGAAGGATAGTTATTCATCATACGCTTGCTTCGATTTCGGCGGAAATTCCTCTACGGCAAATCTCATTGCGCATAGCTACTAATTCGTCAAATCCACCGGTTTTTACGCCGCATTTGCCTCTGAAATGAATCTGCAAGGTACATTGCTCCGCTTGTTGTGGCGTATGTTCACACACCTCAATCAGCGTTAAAATGACATATTCAAAGGAATTGACTTCATCATTGTAGACAATCAGGTGATGGGCCTCGATCACCTCTTCCTCTACGAGAGTCGACGTGTCTTCTTGCCATTTTTCCTGATTTTGAAAAGAAAAAGGTAGACGATAAATACTATCTACACAGAATTCCATATTTTTGATGAATTTGAAATCAAATTTAAAAAAAAATCCGTTCCAAACCTTATGTCTGTACAATTAGCTGGAGGAATTCTTACCCTCTATTTTGGCCTACTATTAGCGATCTCCTATTTTACCTCTAGAGGCGCTGATACCCATGCTTTTTTTACAGCAAATCGCGAGTCCCCTTGGTGGCTGGTGGCCTTTGGAATGATTGGAACATCTATTTCTGGCTTAACCTTTATTTCAGTTCCGGGTGCTGTAGGTAAGACCTACTTTACCTATTACCAAGTCATTTTAGGCCACTCCTTTGGTTATTTAACCATTGCTTTGGTATTAATGCCCTTGTATTATCGATTGAATCTGATATCCATCTACGGTTATTTAGAAAAACGCTTTGGTTTTTGGTCCTATAAGACGGGATCTGCCTTCTTTTTATTGTCTAGAACCATCGGTTCAGCTGCTCGTTTGTATTTGGCGGTTAACGTTTTGCAAATTGCGATTTTCGCCCCTATTGGCGTGCCATTTATCGTGACCGTTTTCGTTTCTGTCTTCTTAATATGGCTGTATACGCACCGTGGAGGTGTTAAAACGATTATTTGGACGGATACCTTACAAACCCTGTTTTTGCTCGTAGCGCTGTTCATTACGATTGTTTTAGTGGGCCAAAAAATGGACATGAGCATCCCTGACATGATTCAGCAAGTGAGCGCGAGCAAGTATTCGCATCTGTTTGAGTGGGATTGGAAGAACCCTCATTTCTTCGGAAAAGACTTCCTGGCGGGTGTATTCATTGCGATCGTTATGACGGGTTTAGATCAGGATTTGATGCAGAAAAACCTGACCTGCAAATCGATCGGTGAAGCGCAGAAAAATATGTTCTGGTTCTATTGGGTGCTTCTTTTCATTAATATCTTATTCCTTTCTTTAGGTGCTTTATTGTATATTTATTCCGCTTCGAAAGGGATAACTGTTCCTACTAAAACGGATGAATTGTATCCGATGTTAGCCCTAGGAGGTGAATTTGGGACCTTAGCAGCTGTGACTTTCTTATTAGGAATTATTGCTGCCTCTTATGCCAGTTCTGATTCGGCCTTGACGGCATTAACGACTTCTTTCTGCATTGATTTCTTAAGTATAGAGAAGTTTAAGGAGGACAAGCAAAAGAAGATGAAGCATTTCGTTCACATCGGATTCTCTGCCTTGTTTTTCATCGTAATTGGCCTTTTCCACATCTTCAATACCTCTGAATTAATTGCCGCGGTATTCAATTTAGCGGGTTATACTTATGGGCCCTTGTTAGGCTTATTCTCGTTCGGTTTGTTTACGAAATATGCCATCCGCGATAAATGGGTGCCTATTATCTGTGTGCTTTCGCCTATAATCACATTTGTGTTAGAAACACAGGCGCAGAGTTTATTTGGTGGATTTGGGTTCGCTAAATTGATCCTGAATGGAGCAATTTGCTTTATGATGCTTTGGTTTATTCGGGACAAAAACTTAGAATCGGTACACGTTGCGTAAGGCGTAATAGTGGACGTTTTGGCCTGAACCACTTTCTTTTAGGTAGTCACCAGCAGCGCAATAACCTAGTTCTACTTGAAAGCTAAAGTGTTTAGTAGGAAAAAACTGGGTATCTAATGCATAAATGTTACAGATATCCCTAGCAACACTTCCTAGATTTTTGCCTAGAATAGGCCTTGCTGGGGTCATATTAGGCGTAAAAATACCATCAGCTGTGCTCTCTCGTGATACAAAAGAGGCTCTCCCCGTCACTAACCACTTCTTGAAGTCTTGATAGCGAATATAGGGGCTAAAATTCCACGTATTAGTGATATTTAAGGCGACGGTTTGGCCAAACGGTGGTCGCGCAAACAAGGTATTAAACGTGTTCAATTTAGAATCGGAAGCCGAACGATCACCTGGCACATAATTGCCTGAGAATCCGACATAAAACGCCTTTTTAAAGGCCACATTAAAGTCCCAAACACCCATAAAGGCAGCGATGGACAGGTCATTAAACTGACCCATTTGGCCCGCTAATTCAATATCGTAATTCCAACTTCCTGGACTAGAAAAGGACCTCAAACCAAACGTATGGCGCTTTTCTATACCACGCTTGAATTGATATTCCCGCAAATCACTCTCGAAATAAAAATAATAGGGTTCAAACTGCATTCTTTTTTGAGCCCTGTAATTCGCATAGAGACCACCCAGAATTTCATCGGTTGGCTCATCGTCAAACACACCCGGTTTAATGCGAATCGGATGCGAAACGAAAGCATCCCATTGTAGATTCTTCAGCTGGAATTTTAAATTAATACCATAAAAAGGCGTTCTCGTATTAGGCCCTTCCCTAGTAGCCACAAATCGCTCCAAACCCAATGAATATTCCTGCTTTCCTACCCTTAGTTTCCATTGCCTAGAAAAAGGAATATCAACAAATAATTGATGCAGCGATAACACATTCTGATCCAATTGTCCCGTAATCGGATTAGGATTGAAGAAACGTGCCGTACTGTTTAGTTGTGTAAATACACGAAAACCTCGTGGCAATTCGATATTTGCGTGCAACATCATTCTATGCATGAGTTGATACGGACTCTGGGTCACAAAATCCGCAGGGACCTCCCCAAAATTAAAATGGGTATACGATTGATATTGCTCTCGCCACTCCCCTCCAAAACTTAATCTGATTTCTTTTCCCAGGCGAATTTCTTTCAAATAATCCGTTACTTCCTTCTTCAAACTATCATTTTTCAGGGCAGAAAAATTATCATCAAATCGCAAACGCGCAATTTGTTGGGCAGAAAGAGAGAAGGAAAGAAAGAGAAAAAAGAAAAGTCTCAAGTGTAAATAACAGATTCAAAAGACAAATGAACTGAATATAAAACAAAAAAACCACACGTCCTGTGTGGTTTTTTGCCTACCGAAGTAGTCCGTACGGGAATCGAACCCGTGTTTCATCCGTGAAAGGGACGTGTCCTAACCCCTAGACGAACGGACCATTATTTATTTTGGTGGCACAAAGGT
>CAILUB010000118.1 GCA_903837305.1 uncultured Cytophagaceae bacterium | reverse complement strand
GCTAACAGAAGCAGGTCAATGACCGTAGAATGAAGAAAGGACAATTAACGCTATGAATCACGCGCACAACTCACTATTACTTGGACTGTTGTCGCTCCTCCTTATTACTAAGGGTGAGGTTGATTCGTAACGTCTGAGAAAAAAGAGACAATTTTAGAATCCCCGATCCCTGCGAAAGTAAGGATCGGGGATTTTTTGTTTGTCTGGCCTGGTAGTCCAACTGGAAGCAGACAGCAGGTTTAAACCCTGTAAAGTGTGGATTCGAATTCCACCCAGGCCACCAATACCTTGAAAATTGAATATATGCCGACGTGGGTGGAATTGGTAGACCCCTGGCGCTCAGAACGCCAGATCACGAAAGTGGTGTACAGGTTCGAGACCTGTCGTCGGCACCAAAATTTGCCGTCGTAGCCCAATTGGAAGAGGCAACAGGTCGAGAGCCTGTCAAGTGTGGGTTCGAATCCCTCCGACGGCACCAAATCCCTCTCTAGGCCAACTGGAAGAGTCGCTCCTCTCAAAAAGGAGATGTTCTGGGTTCGAATCCCAGGGGAGGGACAAAGATTTAAATGCCCTGCTACGCTAATTGGAAGTCGCGAGTAAGCTTAGAATTTACTGGTTCTCGGTTCGAATCCGAGGTGGGGCACCATTGAAATATCTATGGATTTTACAATTTATTAGATTCAAATCCAAAAAGCACCATCATAATATATGGCTGTAAAAGATATGAATTTCGAAGAAGTTTTTTGGCTAATAGGTTGGATAGAAGCTGAGGGCTACATGAGTAGAATGAAAAATGGCAGAGCGCCTTGTATTGATGGTATTAGCAAAGATGAAGACACTATTGATCGAATTTGTGCGATGTTAGGATGCAAGAAATATTTTGTCAAATTACGTAATGAAAAATGGGAAAATACTTTTAGATTCCGCATTGAAAGATTAGAACTGGGAACTTTTCTTTTTAATGCAAGTTCGTTTATGAGCAGCAGAAGACAACAGCAAATTTCAAAGTCTCTCGAAAAAATGTCCGATGATGAAATAGAGCTACTAAATTGGCAAAAATCACTGAAATCTAAATACTTCAATTTCTGGCTCGCGGGATACTTAGAAGGTGAAGGCTCATTTCTGCCAGGTCCGCCATCTAATCCTAACATGAGTCGAATACAATTTCAAACAACAGATGAGGATATAGCTGATGAAATCAGTGCTTACTTTGGAGTAAAGTATCATAAATTAACACAAAGGGGCGATTACAAGATCGCTTTCAGTGTTACAAAAAGAGGTTCAGAAGCTGTTAAAATAATGGAAAAACTCCTTCCTCTTATGTCAAGCAGGCGACAGGCGCAAATTAGGAAAGCAATTCTTTCATACAAAATAACTCCTCAGCGAATTGTCAATGCTAAATTCAATAAGTCCGATATTGAAGAGATTAAAGCGATGAGAAAAAATAAAATCAAAGTGAGAAAAATTGCTGCTCATTTTAATGTATCTCATTCTGTTATCAGTCGTATTTGCAG
Organism: uncultured Cytophagaceae bacterium; assembly: GCA_903837305.1. Lineage (GTDB taxonomy): Bacteria > Bacteroidota > Bacteroidia > Cytophagales > Spirosomataceae > Aquirufa. Next base: position 313 of record CAILUB010000118.1, on the reverse strand, counting down.
TGGTAAAAGCTATGTTTCAGAAAATGTAAATCGAATTTCATACTCTTCGCATTGCAACGATCATAATTCAAATGACGTAGAATAATCAGAGATGGAGATGCGCGATTTCCATACTCTAATGCTAGCATGGAGAAAATTGGGGTTCGAATCCCTGGATCAGCGTGCAATGCTGGTGTCGTCTAATGGTTAGGACATCTTTGAAGAAGCTGGGCGACCCATTGGCCGCCCACTTTGATTTATGCCCTCTTGTTGGAATGGTAGACAAAGAGGTCTTAAAAACCTTTGCTGCGAAGCGTCCCAGTTCGACTCTGGG
>CAILUB010000117.1 GCA_903837305.1 uncultured Cytophagaceae bacterium | reverse complement strand
CTAAACCTTTGAATTTAGACCAGCCAAATTCACGGATCACATACGACCAGTAGCCCATGTTTTCCGGTTCTTCTTGCACAAAGAATACATCAGCTCCTTTGTATTTCGCTAATTCTGCGTCTACTTGCTTCGTAGGGAATGGGTGTAATTGTTCCAAACGAACAATTGCCACATCCTTGCGCTTATCTTTTTCTTGGCGATCCAATAGATCGAAGTAAACTTTACCTGAGCAAAGTAATACCTTCTTCACTTTGGCCTTATCTGCATAGCTATCCCCTATCACCTCTTGGAATTTACCTTTCGTAAACTCTTCGATAGGCGAAACCACTTTCGGGTGACGGAAGATCGACTTAGGCGACATTACCACTAATGGCTTACGGAAATCCCAAGTCAATTGACGACGTAAAGCGTGGAAAATATTGGCTGGCGTTGTTAAGTTCGCTACGATCATATTGTTTTCCGCAGCTAACTGCAAGAAACGTTCTGGACGCGCATTCGAGTGCTCTGGACCTTGGCCCTCATACCCGTGCGGCAATAACATCACTAAACCATTCTGCGTACCCCACTTCGATTCGTGAGACGAAACGAATTGGTCAATCATCGTTTGAGCACCATTGGCAAAGTCACCAAATTGTGCTTCCCAAATAACTAAGGCATCTGGATTCGCTAAGGCATAGCCAAACTCAAAACCTAATACGCCGTACTCAGAAAGTAAGGAATTATAAATCTGCGCTTGCTCTTGACCCTCTTTGATGTGGTTTAACGAATTATAGTTCTCATTCGTGTTCGCGTCGTGTAATACAACGTGACGGTGAGAGAACGTACCACGTTGCACATCTTGACCAGATAAACGAACTGGTTTGCCTTCTAATAAAAGAGAACCATACGCCAATAATTCAGCCGTTGCCCAGTTCAATTGGCCTTTTTCAAAATATCCTTTGCGATCTGCGATCACTTTTTCGATTTGCTTTAAGGCAGTAAAACCTTTTGGCAAAGAAGTTAACGCTTTCGCCACTTGATCAATTACGTCTTTAGATATCGCCGTTTTAGGAGACGAATCGAAATCTGTTTCGTTTGAGAAACGAAGCGCTGACCAGCGGTTATCTAATTTCAAGGGAACATAGGGTGGGCTCACTTTTTGCTTCACCATATCTAAACGAGCCTGCAATTCTGCTTTGAAAGCAGAATCCATTTCTTCGGCTAATTTAGCCTCAATCTCACCGTTCTTGATTAATTGTTGTGTGTAAACCTCGCGTGGATTTGGATGATTTGTGATGTTCGCGTACAAAGTAGGCTGCGTAAAACGAGGCTCATCTGATTCATTGTGGCCATTACGACGGTAACAAACCATATCCACAAATACATCGCGGTTAAATTCTTGACGGTATTCTGCCGCCATACGAGACACAAATACCACTGCTTCTGGATCATCTCCATTAACGTGAAATACCGGTGCATCGATGATTTTAGCCACATCCGTGCAATAAATCGCCGAACGAGCATCTTCAAAATCAGTCGTAAAACCTACCTGGTTATTGATCACAAAGTGGATCGTTCCACCTGTCCCGTAACCCTTTAATTTCGCCATCTGAGTTACCTCATAAACGATACCTTGACCAGCTACCGCCGCATCTCCGTGAATTAAAATAGGCAATACTTTATCGTAATCTCCTTTATAATGCGCATCTGCACTCGCACGGCAGAAACCCTCAACTAAAGGATTTACCGCTTCTAAGTGCGATGGATTAGGAGCTAATTTCAACGAAATCTCGCTTCCTTTGGGAGAAATATGTTTGCTTGAATAACCTAGGTGGTATTTTACGTCACCATCTCCATGAATCTCATGAGGCACATTCCCTTCGAAACCATCAAAGATTGCTTCGTATGATTTGTGCATGATGTTTGCCAAAACGTTCAAACGACCCCTGTGCGCCATCCCGATTACCGCCTCTTTTACACCCGCATCAGCTGCCACATTGATAATCGCATCTAAACCAGCGATAGTAGATTCACCACCTTCTAAGCCGAAACGCTTTTGACCTAAATATTTTGTACCTAAGAAGTTCTCAAAAACAACGGCCTCATTCATCTTCTGAAGAATGTGCTTTTTCTCCTCAAACGTAGGCTTGAATGAAAGTGCTTCCTTCTCGATTTTATTACGTAACCACTCTTTTTGCTGCACGTCACGGATATACGAATATTCGAAACCGACTGAACCTGCATAGATTTTATGCAAAGCTGCTTGAATCGTGAGCAAAGTCACTGCACCTAAACCCATGAAAGATCCCGCTTGGAAAACAGTATCTAAATCCGCATCAGACAACGAATAATCCGCCAAATCTAAACGTGGCTTACGATCCTTGCGCTCACGCACCGGGTTAGTTTTAGATAATAAGTGGCCTCTTGAACGGAATGCCTTAATCAAGGAGATAACCGCCATTTCCTTCTGAACATGGCTTGAATCAGCTGAAACAGCGCCCGCAGGAGCTCCCTCGCCTAACCAGGTTTGAGAAAAATCGAAACCTTTGAAGAAATCTCTCCAAGAGCTATCTACCGAATTGGGATCTTGTTTGTACGCCTCATACAAGTCAGCTATGACTTGCGTGTCGGCATTGGCTACGTAGGAAAATGGATCCATAAGTTAATTTTCTAGGCTTTAGGCCAAAGAAATGTTTCAATGTTTTGGTTTAGTATTAATTCTAACATCTTATAAACGCTAAAATCTACGCAATTTACTATTTGCTCAGCAAAATAACCCTAATTTCTACCGGGTTTTTTAGCTATAAGAGCACAAATTTCTGAGGATTTGTAGCTAGTAGAAAAGAGTCATTAAAATTCTTTAATAATTTCAATTTTTTCCCCTAAAATCACCAATAATAACCGTACTCTTTTAAGGTCTAAATAGACCTAACTTACCCAGTCCAAAATCCAGGTTGTAACTTAGAAAAATTTGATGAAAACCAGAGGCTTCGCTCGTGGTGGAACTACCTAAAGTGGTCACGTTTTTGCCCAGAAAATCATAGGAGTAGCCTACCCTAAAATTAATTCCTAACGGTACCTCAAGTGAACCTAAAAGTGCTGGATCCCCGAACTCTGAACCAGTCTGCTGGTACCATAATCCGAAACCAACTTTTTCTTGAAACCAAAATACCGCGTTCACGTCAAATTTAGTTTCTTGATCCTCTCGAATGACGGTTCCTAATTTCAACGTATGCAAATCTGCGACTGGAAAATAATAAGATGCCTGCATGTAAAGGGGATCTTCTCCCAAGCCATCCAAACGATTCGTTGGTTTCGAAATACCAAGAGTCAGCGCCTCCTTTCGATAAGCAATTCCTAGCCCCACGCTAGCGAGCATTTCACTAGAACCTGATTTCCCTAAAATGGGGTATTGATTAATTCCAGAATTAGCCCCCACACTTAATTGATGACCCCGACCCCAATTCCAATGCTTTGAAATGACAGCAGCTAAACCTAAATTCGATGATATCATGCCGGAAGAAGTAGCGAAGGATTGATCCGTATTGAATCCCAAAAATCCCAATCCCCAGCTTCCCTTTTGCAATGGCATATCGATGCTCATAAATTGCTGTGACGAAGTAGCTCCACCTATTGTTTGAAATAGTGGCTTTCTGCGAAAAACACCTTTCGCAGAAAAAATCTTCTGCACCCCCGCATCCGCTGGATTAATAGCTAACGGGAGAAATGGATAGGCCATTCGCAAAGATTCCTGCTGGGCATGAACTGCGAATGAAAGGAATAAAAGAAAGGCAAGTTTTCTCATAAAAACTGACAATGTGACACCTCCTGCCGACTTGGAATTAAAATTGCAAAAGGTAGTCCAAATTTAGGATTATTAATTTTAATACATATGAAAGAAACAGGTAACATCTCCATTCACACCGAGAACATTTTTCCCATTATCAAGAAATTTCTCTATTCGGATCACGAGATTTTCCTTCGTGAGCTAGTTTCGAACGCCGTAGATGCCTCCCAAAAAATTAAGCGCTTAAGTTCCATTGGCGAATTTAATGGCGAATTGGGAGAATTGAAGGTTAAAGTAAGTTTTGACAAAGACAAAAAGACCATCACGATTTCTGACAACGGTATCGGTATGACCGCGGAAGAAATCAAGAAGTATATTAACCAAATCGCCTTCTCTGGGGCGACCGAATTCGTAGAGAAATACAAGGACCAAGGAGATGACAAAGGAATTATCGGACATTTTGGTCTGGGTTTCTATTCTGCCTTCATGGTGGCGAAAGAGGTCGAGATCATCTCAAAATCGTATCAAGAGGGTTCTGAAGCCGCTACTTGGAAGTGCGACGGTTCTACCGAATACACGATCGGATCAGCCAAAAAGAAGACGCGTGGAACGGATATCATCTTGCACATCGCAGAAGATTCAGAAGAGTTTTTAGAGGAGTTCAAATTAAAGTCGATCTTAGAGAAATACGGTAAGTTCTTGCCGATTGAGATTGAGTTTGGTGATAAGGTCATCAACAACCCGAACCCGATTTGGACTAAATCCCCATCTGATTTAACAGACGAAGATTACTTGAAATTCTACGAGGAATTATATCCATTCCAAGAGAAGCCATTATTCTGGATTCACTTAAATGTGGACTATCCATTCAATTTGACGGGTATTTTATATTTCCCCAAAGTAAAGAACGAGATGCAATTGCAACGCGAAAAAATCTCCCTTTACAGCCGTCAAGTATTCATCACCGATGAGGTCAAAGACATCGTTCCTGAATTCTTGATGTTATTGCACGGGGTTATCGATTCACCAGATATTCCATTGAACGTTTCTCGTTCGTTCTTGCAAGCAGATTCAAATGTGAAGAAAATCAACTCTTACATTACGAAGAAAGTAGCGGACAAATTAGCGGAATTATTCAAATCTGATCGCCCTGGATTTGAAGAGAAATTCGCGAACATCGGCTTGTTCATCAAGTACGGAATGATTTCTGATGAGAAATTCTTAGAGAAAGCAAAAGATTTTTGTCTAGTTCAAGATACGAATAACAAGTATTTCACGTTAGACGAATACAGTGAAGAGGTGCAAGCTGCCCAAACAGACAAGGACGGAAACAAGGTTTACTTGTATACCACCGACGTCGAGCAACAAGATGCCTTTATTCAATCCGCCCAAAACAAAGGT
>CAILUB010000116.1 GCA_903837305.1 uncultured Cytophagaceae bacterium | reverse complement strand
GCATGCTGTAATGGAAGAGTCGATTCAATTTTTCCCAGCATCCCAGGCGCCTAAAAACCCCTATTTCTCTATCCTCATTCCGAGCTGGAATAATTTGGCCTACTTGCAATTATGCATCGCGGCCATCCGAAAACATTCGACGACCTCCTTTGAGATCATTTTGCATTTGAATGAGGCGAATGACGGTTCCAAAGAATGGGTGGAATCCCAAGAAGATATCGCTTTTTCATATAGCCCGATCAACGTGGGCGTTTGTTACGCGATGAACGCGATGGTCAAACTGGCACACGCAGATTATTACTTATATTTGAACGACGATATGTACGTGCTGCCTAATTGGGACGGTTTTCTGAAAGAGGAAATCGAACTCATCGGACACACGCAATTCTTTTTATCAGCCACAGCTATCGAGCCTAAAGCCCAAAGCGCTTGTTCCATTCAGGCCGATTACGGCCGGAATATGGCCACTTTCGAGGAAGACAGGCTTCTAGAAACTTATAATTCGTTGCCTTTCGAAGACTGGCAAGGAGCGACTTGGCCGCCTAACGTGGTGCACCGTTCCTTATGGGATAAAGTGGGAGGTTATTCGAATGAATTTACGCCTGGGATGTATTCAGATCCTGACTTTTCGATGAAATGCTGGCAAGCAGGTGTACGCTTGTTTAAGGGAATTTCCCGGAGTAGGGTCTACCATTTTGGATCGATTTCCGTGAAGCGTGTGAAACAGAACAAGGGCTATTATCAGTTTATTCGCAAGTGGGGGATGACCTCGTCTACTTTATCAAAATATTATTTACGAAGGGGGGAGAAATTCGATGGGCCGCTTGTGCAAGGTCCAATTCCAATTCCGGTGCATTTGAAAAATTTGTATTACCGTTTAAGTCTATTTTTTAGAAAATAGAAATAAGTAGCTTAAAGCAATACAGTATATTTCCTAGGTCAGATTTCCCTTTATAAGCTAACATCGTTTGGCGATTTGTAAATAAAATACTAAATCTTTGAATCCTTTTTGAAATGGAAGATCCAGCGCAAGCAGAAGCGAATTTTTTCAGCACTTCTTTGTTTTGTCCTACAGGACATCTTTCATAAATCAAGTTTAGTCGCGCTAAAATGAGCGCTTTCCGCTCTTTCTTCGATATAGATTTTTTGGAAGTCTTGTTTAAATTAGCTCCAATGGTATTTGTGGCGTGTTGTCGGTAATGAACTAAGGGTGTGGGTAGGTAGGTAATTCCGCTAGCACACGTTGCCGCAAATCCAATTAAATAATCATGTGTAACAAAATCTACCGCAGGTAAAGCAAAGGGCAATAGATCCTTTCGAAATAACATACTATGACCAGGAGCCCAAGCCCCTAAAGTGTACATTAATGGACTGCTATAAGCAATCTGTCGTTTAAGGTCAGACATTTTTTTACCCATCAGATTCCCAGAACTATCGACTAGTTCAGAGTCTGAATACACCAAGGAATGATCTCCAATCACGGCAACTAATTCAGTGATTTTGGATGGAAGCCAGTAATCATCTTGATCTGAAAGCGCTATAAATTCTCCTTGCGCTTTTAAAATGCCCGTTTCAAATGTTTTACGATACCCTTGATTTAGCTTATTTTGGATGAGTAAAATTCTTTTATCCGTAGCTGCATAGCTTGAAAGTAGTTCCCAAGTCCGATCTGTCGAGGCGTCATCCACAAAGATGAATTCTAAATTCGAATAGTTTTGCGCCAGTAAACTGTCGACCTGTTCTGGGAGGTATTTTTCCCCATTAAAGGTGGCCATTACAATGGAAATTAAAGGCGACATTCGGATTAGTTTCTGAAAATTGTCGTAATTTGACCAAAATTTTGATAAAAAGCCGCATTGAAAACATATTTTCGTTTATTGAGCTATGCCGTTTCAATCCGTAAGTATGTGATTCCATACTTTGGGTTTTCTTTGCTAGCAAGTTTGTTTGGCATCTTAAATTTTACCTTGCTGATTCCTTTGCTAAACGTACTGTTTGACCAATCAGCACCAGAGAATTTCCAGATTTACCGCGTTCTACCTGCTTTTTCGCTTACCCCTTCCTATTTCTCATTCTTATTCAATCACTATTTTTATGGTGCCTTAGAGAATTTTGGTCGAATTGGGGCATTGCAATATGCCTGCGGAGCGATTTTGGCTTCGGTGATTTTGGCGAATTTTTTCCGTTATTTCTCACAAAGAGTGCTTAAAAGGGTTGAAGCGGATACCATTTTCTCGTTACGTCAAGCCGTTTTTGAAAGAGCCATCCGTTTAGATTTAAGCTATTTTACGGAGCAGAAAAAAGGAAACCTGATGTCTCGTTTAACGACGGACGTTCAGGAAGTGGAAAATAGTATTGGCCGAGCCTTTACGGCAACTTTTAAAGAGATCTTTACGTTGGTTTTATTCTTTGTTTTCCTGGCAAGTATGTCGGTAAAACTTACCTTATTTTCATTGATCATCTTACCACTCTCGGGGTCTGTCATAGCCACAATTTCGCGTAGATTAAGGCGAGCAGCTGGCGAGGTTCAGCAGCATTTGAGTGGAATTATTAGTTTGCTGGATGAGACTTTCGGGGCGATGCGCGTGGTGAAGGCTTTTCGGGCGGAGAGAATGATGGATGCGCGCTTTTACGCAGGAAATGATCGGTACCGAAATTCCTTGTTGAGGATGGTTTTTCGCCAAGAATTAACATCACCCACCTCTGAAGCTTTAGGGGTATTCGTTCTAACGGGTATTTTATTGTATGGAGGTAGTTTAGTTATTAGCGGCGAAGGTGAATTGACGGCTTCTACCTTTATTGCCTTCATTGCTACTTTTTCTCAGGTAATGCGTCCTGCTAAGTCCATCGCTGATGCTTTTAGTGGCATTCAACGTGGAATAGCTTCTGCAGATCGCATTATTGAAATATTAGATACGGAATCTGAAATCGTAACGGAAGAACCGATTACGAAAGTGGAAGTATTTACGGATAAAATCAGCTTCCAAAAAGTCGGTTTCGAATATGTGAAGGGGCGCTCTGTGTTGAAAGAAGTGAGTTTTGATATTCCTAAAGGTAAAACGATCGCCCTTGTTGGAACTTCTGGAGGAGGAAAGTCCACATTGGCGGATCTATTGCCTCGTTTTTACGATCCATCGTCAGGTGTGATTACTTTGGATGGAGTACCGCTGAAAAATATACCTTTGGACGACTTAAGGGGCTTAATGGGCATTGTGACCCAGGAATCGGTCTTATTCAATGATACAATATTCAGTAACATCGCTTTTGGGACGGAAGCCACTTTAGCAGAGGTGCAAGCTGCTGCGAAAATTGCGAACGCACACGATTTTATTTCAGCGAATCCGGAAGGCTACGAAACGATCATCGGGGATAGGGGTTCTAAATTATCAGGGGGCCAAAGACAACGCATCTCCATCGCCCGCGCCGTTCTCAAAAATCCACCCATCTTGATTCTGGATGAAGCAACGAGTGCTTTAGATAACGAATCTGAAAAGTTGGTACAAGAGGCTTTAAGTCATTTGATGGAGAACCGCACGGTTCTAGTCATTGCGCACCGCTTGTCTACAATCCAACATGCTGACCAAATTTTAGTCGTTCAGCAAGGTGAAATCATCGAGCGAGGTACTCACGAAGAATTGATGAAGATCGAGAAAGGGGCCTACGCGATTTTGGCACAAGGTATTACAGCCTAATTTTTACACATTTTATTAGCTTATCCGTCTGCAAAAAAGTAATTTTGCAGACGATTTTATATACAAATATTCGTTTCTAAATACCATGTCACAAGCACAATTAGCCCAAAGAATTCAAGCATTAGAAGAATCCTCTACTTTAGGGATGACGAAAAAAGCGCGCGAATTAGCAGCTCAAGGTCACAAAGTAATCAGCCTTTCCGTAGGAGAGCCGGATTTTAAAACACCAGCTCACATCTGTGAGGCAGCAAAAAAGGCAATTGATGATGGTTTTCACGGGTATTCACCGGTTGCAGGTTATCCAGACTTGCGCATGGCGATCGCGAATAAATTAAAGCGTGATAACAACTTAGAGTGGGGTTCAGAAAATATTGTAGTGAGCACGGGCGCAAAACACTCCCTAGCAAACGCAATTGCAGCTTTAATTAACCCAGGCGATGAAGTAATCATTTTCTCTCCGTATTGGGTTTCATACTCGGAGATGGTGAAACTAGCGGAAGGAACTTCGGTGATCGTTCAAGGTGCTTTTGAAAATAATTTCAAAGTTACGCCAGAGCAATTCGAAGCTGCCATCACCCCTAAAACGAAAATGGTGATGTTCGCATCTCCTAACAATCCAACAGGATCGGTTTACACAGAATCAGAATTACGTGACATCGCAAACGTGGTAGCACGTCACGAAAATATCTTCGTCCTAGCAGATGAAATCTATGAATACATCAACTTCACACAAGGTGGTCACTTTTCAATCGGATCTATTCCAGAGATCAAAGAACGTGTGATCACGGTGAATGGAGTGGCGAAAGGTCACGCCATGACAGGTTGGAGAATTGGTTTCATCGCTGCCGCTAAATGGATTGCAGACGGAATTGAAAAATTACAAGGTCAAGTCACTTCAGGAACGAACTCGGTCGCTCAAAAAGCGGCGGTAGCAGCCTTTAACGGTACATTGGATCACGCGTACGAAATGAAAGCGGCTTATGATCGCCGTCGTAAATTAGTGGTTGAAAAATTACGTGAAATCCCAGGATTTAAAGTGAATATGCCGGAGGGTGCATTCTATGCCTTCCCTGATATTTCTTATTACTTCGGAAAAACAGATGGTACTACGGTGATCAATGATTCAGATGATTTCTGTTCATGGTTATTAGCCGATGCTTTTGTGGCAACAGTAGCGGGTTCTGGTTTCGGTGCACCAGATTGCATGCGTATTTCAACTGCTGCTGCAGACGAACAATTAGTAGAAGCTTGCGATCGCATTAAGGCGGCCGTGGCTAAATTAAAATAAGATGGGAATCGCGTCCATTATTGTCTTTATTCTAGGATATTTAGCTATTACGTTAGAGCATCCTCTAAAGATTAATAAAACAGCTACTGCCTTGGTTACCGGTGTACTTGTTTGGACGCTCTATGCGATTTCTACAGGAGATGCTACTGAATTAGGGCATCATTTAGCGTCTACTTCGGAGATCTTATTCTTTTTGTTAGGTGCGATGACGCTAGTGGAATTAGTCGATGCCCACCAGGGTTTCTACTTCGTCTCTCGATTAATTAAAACTGACAAGGTGATTAAACTGCTATGGATAGTGGGTTTGATCACCTTTTTTATGTCTGCCGTTTTAGACAATTTGACAACCTCCATCGTGATGGTCACCCTGCTTCGTAAGTTGATCAGCAATAAAGAAACCCGTAAGTATTTTGTAGGAATCGTGGTGATCGCGGCGAACGCAGGCGGCGCTTGGTCGCCCATAGGTGACGTAACGACGACGATGTTGTGGATAGGAGGCCAAATATCAGCTACCGGCATTATTCAAAGTTTATTATTACCCTCCCTTTTTGCTTTATTTGTCCCTTTATTCATCGCTTCTTTTGCCTTGAAAAAGGAATCCATTGGTCAACCAGCTGCTTCTGTGGCCTTAAGTTCGATAGAAGAGCGAGATGGTAAAATAATGCTTTTCGCGGGTGCAGGGTCCTTAATTGGTGTTCCCATCTTCAAAACATTAACTCATTTGCCTCCCTATATGGGTATTTTGTTGGCCTTGGGTTTGGTTTGGATTTTGTCAGAACTATTGCATTCAGAAAAAGATGAGGAAGCTAAAAAGCATTTGAGTGTGGGTTATGCCTTGACCAAAATCGATACCTCCAGCATTCTCTTTTTCTTGGGAATTCTTTTAGCCATTGGCGGTTTGGAGTCTTTCGGTTATTTGCACGCACTTTCTGATCAATTAGCACACGCATTAGGTAATCAAAACCTAATCGTCACCATCATTGGTTTGGCTTCTGCCGTGGTTGATAATGTACCTCTTGTGGCAGCTACGATGGGAATGTATACGTTGACTGATTTTCCGATGGATCACGCGATGTGGGAATACTTGGCATTCTGTGCCGGAACGGGTGGTAGTATCCTGATAATTGGATCTGCCGCTGGAGTTGCCGTCATGGGAATGGAGAAAATCGAATTCGGCTGGTACCTGAAAAAAATAGGCTTTCTTGCCTTAATGGGGTATTTTGCAGGTGCTGGCTTGTATTTACTATTGCACTAAAATCCAACAGTCATACGCGCACCATAATACGCTGGTGCCACTTGAGGTGTCAAGGTAAAACGATTCAGTTTTTGCCATTGTGTACGCACTTTAGGGTACAAAATATAGGCTAATTCTGCCGAAGCGATACCAATAGCCGAACCCATTAACACATCTGTTACCCAATGCTTATTGTTTGCGATGCGTAAAGCCCCAGTTGCGGTGGCCAAAGCATATCCAGCAATGACAAATTCGGGATGTGTATCTCGGTATTCATGCGCTAAAACAGTCGCTCCGAAAAAGGCGGTGGCTGTATGGCCAGAAGAGAACGTTTTTTCCGTACCGTCAGGTCTAGCCTCTGTGATCGCTAATTTTAATCCTTGTGTAGTCGCTACATAAATTCCGGTACCTAGAAGAAATACTCCTGCTTGATCGAAAGCCTCTTCTTTGCTCTTAAATTCAGCGATATTCAAGCCCACATACATCGCTGCAGGTCCGTATTGAATATAGTCATCCAGTGGAGTGACATGACCCTGATCCACAATTTTCGTTTGAATCTGTTTGGCAAATGGATTGTAGGTTAATCCACTTGCGATACCTAAAGCTAGAGGAGTCTTCCACTTTTTAAAAGACGGTTTCTCTGCAAATGCAGAAAAGGAAATAAGGCAAATTAGGGCTAGAATTTTCATTATTTCTCGGCTAAAAGGCTCTGAATCGTATGCTCAAATTCAGCAATCCAATCCACATAATATTTTCCGGTTCCTGGCCCGGAGAATCCGGTATGAATCTCTCTAACGATTCCCTTTTTATCGATGATAAAAGTGGTCGGATAGCCATTCATTTTACTAAGCATAGGGAGCACTTGTGCAATCGTTTTGTCCTCTGCCGTACCTGCAAACAGGAGGGGATAGCTGATGCCGATTTTCTTTTGAAAATTATTGATTTTCGGACCTGAAATCGCCAGGTCTGCTGAATTTTCAAAGGAAAGACCAATCACCTCTACGCCTTTATCCTTGTATTTCTTGTAAAAAGGAGACAAATACCTTGACTCATCCAAACAGTTTGGACACCAAGACCCCATCAATTCAATAACGACCACTTTATTTTTGAAGCGCTCATCTTGTAAACTAATAAGTTCGCCTGACGTAGTAGGTAATTTGAAATCGATTCGGTCGTAACCTGGCTTTAGGAAGCTTAATTTCTTCAAATCCGGTAAAGCTGCTGCTGGGTTAAGTGAGGCAAGCATATTTCTTTCACCATTTAATCCAGAGGTGAATTTTCCAGCGAGTTTAGTGCCTGTAATTTTGGTTTTTATTAAATACAAGTTGCTACCATCGAAATAACTAAGCAATAAGCTGTCTCCACTGACATTTCCTTGCAGAAATCGGTAATCACCTGAGATGCGTAAAACAGTTCCACTCACTTGGCTGCCGTTTTGTTCGAACACGCCTACTCCTGGACTATGGTTTGTGGCATCGTTAAAGAAATCGGCCATCCATTTGCCGCTGACGTTTACCATTGCTGGCTTAAGGTTTAAAAACCGGTCTGCGATGCCTGATTTTGCTGTAACAGCTAGTTTAAATAGGGTACTTCCATTTTTTTTCTTGACGAAAAACCCCTTCATCTCTGAGGTTTTTGAAATGTCAAAGACTAATTCTGATTCATATAAATCAAATGGAACTACTAAGGAGTCCGCTCTTAAAAAGGATTCACCTAGGCTTGATTTTTCGGATCCATTGATCAATTTAATATCCCATTGTCCAGGAACTGATCCCGCATTTACTTCAAATTGAAAGGGTAATGGCCCTCCATGTGTAGAAATTTCCGCTCGCCAAAATCCCGTCAACGGAGATTGCGCAGTGCAAAAAAATGAGCTCAAGATAAAAAGTAGAAGTATCTTTTTCATACAGGTATTTGAAAGGCGTTTGGGCAAAGATACGGGTTCGAAACTAGTCACAAAAAAAACCGCTACAAATTCGTAATTTGATGGCATAGCCGAGGGATAATTTGTATTTTTGTTTTCAGCCAAAAATATGTCAGAAAACACCTACCATACCTCCGTCATGTTGCACGAATGCATCGATGGTTTACACATTGATCCTTCGGGTACTTATGTGGATGTGACCTTTGGAGGAGGAGGACATTCTAAAGCAATTCTAGCTAAACTGGGTCCAGAGGGAAGATTGTTTTCTTTTGACCAAGATCCCGATGCGTGGGAGCAGGCAGAAAAGATCGATGACGAGCGTTTAACATTAATTACGGCAAATTTCCGCCACTTAGAGAAATATT
>CAILUB010000115.1 GCA_903837305.1 uncultured Cytophagaceae bacterium | reverse complement strand
TGCTTGATTTCCTTTATCGTAGAATTTTTCGAAATCTCCTTCTAAAGATAAAATTAAGTCCTTTACTTGTGCAAATCTACTCATGATAATTTGTTTTTTAGGTTGTGTAAATAATATTAGATTGTCTTTATGCCCTGAAATGAGCTTTAATAAGCGAAATTTAGTAAAAAACTTGTTCTGTGCAAATTAATATCAAGAAAAAACAGAAAAAAAATGCAAAAAAATACAATTTCTACTAAAATTACCGTTAAATCAATCAATTACTGCGCGTAGTACCCAGATTTCAATCTTTTCTGTACTTCGGCAAAACAGTCGCAAGTATATTCAATATCGGCTATTGTATGTGATGAAGTAGGAATGATTCTTAACATGATTTGGCCCTTAGGAACTACCGGATATACAACGATACTACAGAAGATACCCATGTTTTCACGTAGGTCACGCACTAATTTAGTGACTGCTGCGATATCATAATCACCATGTAAGAATACCGGAGTTACCGGAGATTGAGTTTCCCCAATATCAAATCCCTTATCTTTTAATCCTTTTTGAAGTGCCCGAACGTTCTCCCACAACTTTTCTCTTAATTCTGGGTGTTTTTTAATTAGTTCTAAACGCTTCATACCACCGATGACAAAAGGCATAGGTAATGCTTTTGCATAGGTTTGAGAACGCATATTGTACTTTAAATACATAATGATATTCTTGGGAGCAGCAACAAAAGCGCCAATGGCTGCCATGGACTTTGCAAATGTGGAGAAGTATAAGTCGATACCTTCTGTGCAATTTAAGTATTCACCTACTCCTTTTCCATTATCTCCCATTGTTCCAAAGCCGTGTGCATCATCTACTAGCAATCTGAAATTGAAATCTTTTTTCATTTCCACGATCTTATCGAGTGAGCCTACTTTTCCAGACATTCCGAAAACACCTTCCGTAATGACTAATATACCACCACCTGTTTCATTCGTGATTTTAGTAGCGCGTTCTAAGTTTTTACGCAATGAGTCCATATCATTGTGGTTAAACTTATAATATTGGCCCATTTTAGCCTTGTGTAGTCGAATACCATCGATTAAACAGGCATGAGATTCTGCATCATAAACGATGACATCCTTGTGATCTACCATGCATTCTACTAAAGACATCACTCCTTGGTAGCCATAATTCAATAGGAATGCATCTTCTTTTCCGACAAACTCAGCTAATTGACGTTCGAATTCTTCGTGCTCATCTGTATTACCAGACATCATACGTGCGCCCATTGGGTAAGCTAAACCGTATTTTGCAGTGGCATCAGCGTCTGCTTTTCTAACTTCAGGATGATTTGCTAGCCCTAAATAGTTATTTAGAGACCAGTTTAACATTTCTTTGCCCATGAAAGTCATTCTAGGGCCTAATTCTCCTGTTAATTTTGGGAATGAAAAATAATGGTGGGAATAATGGGCGTGTGCACCGATCGGCCCCATGTTATTTGCTACCTTCTCGAAAATATCCACTGTTAGTATACGTTTTATTGAAAAAATCTTTAAATAATCACAAAGTTAAATTATATTTTTATTATCGCAATGTTAGTAAATCATAGGATTCTATTAATTTGACATTTCATTTCAAAATAAAACTAAAATGACTAAGTATTTCTTTCTCGTTCTCCTATCTTTTCCCGTTTTCGCCCAAAGTACTCAAAAGCCTTTAATTGAAGGAAAAAAGGGTATGGTGGTTTCGACTCATCCAGCCGCTTCTGAGATTGGTTTGGCTATTTTGAAAAAGGGCGGAAATGCCATAGATGCTGCAGTTGCGGTTAATTTTGCCTTAGCTGTTTGTCATCCATCGGCTGGAAATATTGGGGGAGGGGGATTTTTAGTTTATCGCGATAAATCTGGAAATACGAAGGCGTTGGATTACCGAGAGAAAGCGCCTGCTGCTGCTATCAGAGACATGTACTTAGACGCGGATGGTAAAATCATTCCAGGTAAAAGTATGACAGGTATATTTTCTGTCGGAGTTCCTGGCACTGTAGCAGGGATGCAAGAAATGCATGATAAATTAGGGCGATTACCTTGGAATGAGCTTTTGCAGCCAGCAGTTGATTTAGCTAGAAATGGATTGATCTTAACTGAAAAGGAAGCAAGAGGCTTGAATCGACAGAGAACGGAATTTTTGAAAGAGAATCCGGGTAAGAATTACCTGTTATCAGCAGAAGGGAAAGAATGGAAAGCCGGCGATTTGTTAGTGCAAGCAGATTTAGCAAATACTTTGGAGTTGATTTTAAAAAAGAAGGCTAATGGTTTTTATAAAGGCCAAACAGCAAACAACATTGTTAATGAAATGAAAGCGCAGAAGGGTTTGATCTCTAAAAAAGATTTGAAAAATTACCGAGCTGTTTGGAGAACTCCTGTTAAAAGTAAATATAAAAATTATCAGATAATTGGTATGCCACCGCCTAGTAGTGGTGGGATAGCCTTAGCGCAATTATTGCAAATGGTCGCTCCATATTCGCTGCAAAAATGGGGTCCTACATCCGATTCAACCATTCAGGTAATGGTCGAAGCAGAGAGACGGGTTTATGCAGATCGCAGTAAATGGCTAGGAGATCCTGATTTTGTCAAAGTTCCTGTTACTGAATTAATCGATCCGTCTTACACCACTTCTCGCATGGCTTCGATGAATTTTACGCAGGCTACGAAGAGTGCTGATATCCAAGCAGGTTCATTTCTGGGCTATGAGAGTCCTGAAACAACGCATTATAGTATTGTAGATGGAGAAGGGAATGCTGTTTCCATCACTACGACCTTAAATAATTCGTATGGCTCTAAGGTTTTTGTGGGGGGGGCTGGTTTCTTATTAAATGATGAGATGGATGATTTTTCTGCCAAAGCGGGTGCACCTAACCTTTATGGTTTGATTGGTTCAAAGGCGAATGAGATTCAACCAAACAAGCGAATGTTATCGAGCATGACTCCTACAATCGTGGAGGAAAATGGTAAATTAAAGATGGTAGTGGGGACTCCTGGTGGTTCTACTATTATTACCAGTGTCTTTCAAGTGGTCTTGAATACCTTGGAGATGGGTATGAATATGCAGCAAGCGGTGGAATATCCTCGTTTTCACCACCAATGGCTTCCAGAAAAGATTACAGCAGAACCAACCCGTTTTTCAGAAGAGCAGCAAGGTCGTTTAAAAGCAAAAGGATATACTTTTGCGCCGGTTTCTGGTATAGGCCTGGTAGAAGGGATTTTAGTCTTACCTAATGGGAATCTACAGGGTGGCGCAGATTCCCGTGGTGATGATACGGTGTCTGCTTATTGAAATAAGGTAGCTACGAAATAGGCGGCAGCTGCAGCTGCGGCACCGATGGAGGTTACTTTTAATGATCCGATAATCGGATTTTGGCCAGTCACTTTACTCTTAAAATAGCCAAATACTAGTAAGGCAAGAATGGTGACTTCGGCCGAATAGATTAATCCATCCTGTGGTTTTTCTACATAGAAATAGGGTAGGAGCGGAATAAAACCTCCTATGATATACGAAATGCCGATAGTTAAGGCTGAATTCCTCGCACGATTTGGGTTAGGTCGTTCTAATCCTAATTCGAAACGCATCATAAAGTCAACCCACTTGTCTTTGTCTTTAGAGATACATTCAACGACAATTTCTTGCGCCTCAGGGCTCAAACCATAATCTTCGAACACATCTCTGATTTCTTGTTTTTCTCTTTCTGGAACACGTTCTACTTCCTCGTATTCGCGTCTTAGTTCTGACTCGTAGTGCTCTTGTTCCGTTTGGCCAGCTAAAAAACCACCTAAACCCATGGCAATAGATCCTGCAACGATTTCAGCCACACCAGCCGTTGTTACGATGCTTGCAGAAGCGACAGCTCCAGAAAGTCCCGCGGCTAGAGCAAATGGAACGGTTAATCCATCAGACATCCCAATGACGACGTCCGTAATAAAGTCGGAACTTTTTAAATGTTTTTCGTGTAGATGATGATCGTGTGAATTCATATTATCGGATGCCGTGCATCATTCGTTTAAGTGGACCATTGGCAAGGCCAAACAAAATTACAGAGGCAATTCCGGCCATAATTACAAAAACAATGAAAAAATCATAGAGATTTTTGATTTCGAAGCCTAAGAAACTTGGGAATACGGTTTGACCTACTACAGCAGTAGCTGGAGGTAAAAGAGCTCCTAAAGTTCCAGATAAGGCATATCCCGCCGCATTGGCTAAGAACCAAACGCCCATCAACAAGGAGGAGAATCGCTTGGGAGCTAACTTAGATACTAAGGATAATCCGATAGGCGATAGGCTCAATTCCCCCATCGTATGAAATAAATACATAACGAATAACCAAATCACTCCCAGTTTATCGGATCCTAAATCTTTTACTTTTAAGGCGATGATTAAGTAACCAATGGCTAACAACATAAGACCGATGGCCTGCTTCCCAGGAGAATTAGGTTCGATACCTTTTTTGGCCAGACGCATCCAAAACCAAGAAAAAGGAAAAGCTAAAATGATGATGAAGAAGGAATTGGCATTTTGGACTGAACTAGGCGGTAGCATGATTCCAAAGAAATTCAAATCCGTCTGTTGATCCGCAATAAAAGTTAAGGAAGAACCTGCTTGCTCATAAGCTGCCCAAAAGAAAATCACAAAGAAGGCTACAAAATACATCACCCAAATTCGATCTCTTTCAATTTTTGTTAAAGTTTTGTCTCTCAATATCAAGAACGCCAAGCTAATTCCCGCTGAATAAATGACCGGATAAATCCAATCTTTGATGGGATTAGCCACTTCAGTGATGAATAAATAATGAAATCCAATAATCAAACCTATAAATAATGCACTCGAGATGACAATGGACTGAGTGGAGAATTCTGCCTTTTCAGTCTCAGCATCATCTTGTTGGTTTTCACTAAACGTAGGAGCTAAGCCAATTTCGCTCCCATCTGGTGCCTTCAAATACACGCTTTTTAACAGAATGAATAAAACACTTCCGATTAACATCGCTCCTCCAGCAGCTAAAAAACCCCATTTGAATGCCTCTATAACGCGAACACCATCTACTTTTACGTCTCCTAACCAAGGGCAAATGAGCATGCCTAGCATGGCTCCCGTATTAATTCCCATATAAAAAATGGTAAAGGCGGCATCAAGGCGACTATCTCCTTTTTTATATAATTGACCCACCATCGAGGAAATATTCGGTTTGAAGAAACCATTGCCTAAGATCAAAAACAACAATCCGCCCCACATTAAATTCGTGGCTAACGGAACATCTAACGTAAAGGAGCTTGCAGAGCTGAATAATAACAATTGTCCTATGGCCATCGCAAATCCACCTCCGATGATACTATTTCTATTACCAATATACCGATCTGAAATATATCCACCCAGCATAGGAGTTAAATAGCTGAGTCCTAAGAAACCCCCATATAAGATCGCTGCCTCGTCTTGTTTAAAGGAAAGTGCGCTCACTAAAAAGAGGGATAGTATGGCGCGCATTCCATAAAAATTGAAACGCTCCCACATTTCTGTGGAATATAGAAAATAAAGTCCTTTAGGGTGAGAAGTACTATTTGATGACATATAGGTTTGGTTAATTTTTGATGACAAGATACAAGAATGTAATTTAATTTCGAGATAGATGTGAAACCTTTTTTGTAATATTGTCAATTCATTTCGTTTAACATCCTATGGGCAAAACAATCGCGATTGCAAATCAAAAAGGGGGAGTAGGGAAAACAACGACAGCTATTAATTTAGCTGCCAGTTTAGCTGCTTTTGAGTTCAAAACCTTATTGATCGATTCGGATCCACAGGCAAATTCCACTTCTGGGTTAGGGTTTAACCCGAAAGAAGTGAAGAATAGTATTTACGAATGTATGGTAGGACTTTCCAGCGTTCAGGATAGTATTTTACCCACTGAGGTTCCCTTTTTAGATATCATTCCATCGCACATCGATTTAGTGGGTGCGGAAATAGAAATGATCAATTTGAATAACCGGGAACGAAAGATGAAAGAAGCCCTTGAAGTGGTTAAGGATCAATATGATTTTATCATCATGGATTGTTCACCTTCTTTGGGATTAATTACCATCAATAGTCTTACCGCTGCAGATTCGGTTATTATTCCGGTACAATGTGAATATTATGCGCTGGAGGGATTAGGTAAATTATTGAATACCATTAAGATTATACAATCTCGTTTAAATACAGCTTTAGTTATTGAAGGTATATTGTTGACGATGTATGATTTGCGTTTGCGCTTATCGAATCAGGTGGTTAATGAAGTGAATTCCCACTTTAAGAATATGGTTTTTGAGACGATTATTCCACGTAATATTCGGTTATCTGAATCGCCTAGCTTTGGTGTTCCAGCCATTTTACATGATGCAGACAGCAAAGGGGCAATTAGTTATTTAAATTTAGCCAAAGAAATTATTCGCAAGAATGGTTTACTAGTGACTATCTAGTCTAGACATATGAGTGCAAAGCAAGAAAACGCAAAGAAAAGAACGGGTTTAGGTCGTGGTTTAGGTGCCTTATTAGAAGATTCTGATGGAGGTGGCTTGCAAGCGCGTCATCCTTCTGATTTTGCAGGAAGTCTCGAAGGGATGAATTTGATGGATGAGATTGCGTTAGAGTTAATCGAAACCAATCCATTTCAGCCTCGCGAGTATTTTGCACCAGAGGCTTTACAAGAATTGGCAGAGTCTATTCGTGTTCAAGGTATCATTCAGCCTATCACTGTTCGTAAGATTTCCGCCAAAAAATACCAATTAATCTCCGGAGAACGTCGTTATCAAGCGTCTAAATTAGCAGGTTTAAAGACCATCCCGGCCTATGTTCGGACGGCTGATGATCAGCAGATGATTGAGATGGCTTTAATTGAAAACATCCAACGGGAGAATTTAAATGCCATTGAAATTGCTCTTTCTTACAAGCGATTAATGGAGGAATGTGATTTAAAGCAAGAAGATTTAGGGGCTCGTGTAGGAAAGAACCGTTCGACGGTGACGAATTACATGCGTTTACTAAAATTACCACCGAGTATTCAAATAGCCATTCGGGATAATAAATTATCGATGGGACACGCGCGTTGCTTGGTTTCATTAGAGGATACGGTTTTGCAAAATACATTATTCCTGAAAGCCATGGCTGAAGATTGGTCTGTTCGTCGACTTGAAGATGCGGTTCGACAATCAGGAAACATTGATACGGCTATCTTAGGTTCGACTACCAATAAGGTTTCTGCGCATGAATTGCAGGCATGGCAAGGGATATTGAAATCATTTTTCAAAGCATCCGTAGCTTTAAAAATAAATGATAAAGGAGAAGGGG
>CAILUB010000114.1 GCA_903837305.1 uncultured Cytophagaceae bacterium | reverse complement strand
TTACTTCTGATGCTGACAGCATTACTGTTAATGGTAACGTGATTAAGGCTTTTGCAGAACGTGATCCTAAGCAATTACCTTGGGGTGCTTTAGGAATCGATGTTGTTTTAGAATCTACTGGTCGTTTCATCGATCAAGAAGGTGCTGGTCAACACTTAGTGGCTGGTGCTCGTAAAGTAATCATCTCCGCTCCTGCTAAAGGTGATATTCCTACAGTCGTTTTAGGTGTTAATGATGATACATTAACAGATGATATGACGATTATCTCAAATGCATCTTGTACAACTAACTGTTTAGCTCCAATGGCTAAGGTGTTAGACGATGCTTTTGGAATCGAAAAAGGATTTATGACTACGGTTCATGCTTATACAGCGGACCAAAACTTACAAGATGCACCTCACTCCGATTTACGTCGTTCTCGTGCTGCTGCTTATTCTATCATCCCTACATCTACAGGTGCTGCTAAAGCGGTAGGTTTAGTTTTACCTCACTTGAAAGGTAAATTAGATGGTAACGCGATGCGTGTTCCTACTCCAGATGGATCTGTTACAGATTTCACGGTAGTATTGAAGAAAGACGCTACAGTTGCGGAAATCAACGCTGCTTTAAAAGCGGCTGCTGATGGCCCGATGAAAGGTATCTTAGAATACACAACTGACGAAATCGTTTCTATCGATATCATCGGAAACCAACACTCTTGTATCTTAGATTCTAAGTTAACAACAGCGATGGGTAACTTAGTGAAAGTAGTTGGTTGGTATGATAACGAATTTGGTTATTCATCTCGTGCAGCAGATTTGATCGCTCGCGTAGGTTAATCAACCAATTTGATATAAATGAAAAAGCCTCTCCATCTGAGAGGCTTTTTTTATTTCGCATTTATAGCTCTGAGGTAATTGATGTTAAATCCTTTTTCGTAGAACATCTCCTCGAAACGTGTTTTGATTCCATAATGATCGTCCATCCATTCAGAAGTGTAGAGATCATTCGTTTTGACTGTAATGTCCCATCCATTTTCAGTTAGCGAACCCTCCGAAAATTCGAAGAAAGGTAAAGAATCGGTTTTTAAATGAAGGATGCCTCCAGGCTTCAAGATTTTCTTGTAACGAGCAAGAAAGGTATGAAAAGTGAGGCGGCGTTTCTCATCACGATCCCGAAGACGAGGGTCCGGGAAAGTAATCCAAATTTCATCGACCTCATTTTCTGCAAACTGTTCGTCTATCTCTTGCATGTGGATGCGAAGAAATGCGGTGTTTGTTAATTCAAGTTCTCTCGCAGCTCTCCCTCCTTGTGCTAATCGATCTCCTTTAACATCTACCCCTATGAAATTCATCTCGGGAAATAGTTTACCTAAGCCATTGGTGTATTCTCCTCGGCCACAGCCCAGTTCTAAAACTAATGAGCTGTCGTTTTTAAAGTAATCCGATTTCCATTTACCAGCCAATGTTCCGAAAATAGGTTTCGGACTTTGAATGACATTGTCTAAAGCGATGGCTAGATTGTATTTGGCTGTTTTTCTTCTGCTCAAGGGTACGCGAATTAAAAGGTAATTTCTCCTACTAGATAAGTGGATCCACAGATGAGAATTCCATCTGATGGGCTGGAATTTAATTTTGCCAGGGCAATGGCCTCGTTCACAGAAGGAACGACTTTACCCTGAAGGCCTTTAGTTGCTGCTAATTTTTGAAGTTCTAAAGCGGAGATCGCTCTCGGGTTGTTTGCTTGGCAAAAATAGAAGCTGGCCTCTGTTGGAAACAAGGATAAGACCGAATCGATGTCTTTGTCCGCGACCATTCCCAGAATAATGGTCAGATGATCGAAACCCTCTTTATTTATTTGTTGCATAATTTCTGTTATGCCACTTTTGTTGTGTCCGGTATCCGCAATGATTTTAGGACTTTCACCTAATATCTCCCAACGGCCTTGTAAACCGGTATTCGCTCGGGTTTGCTCAATTCCTTTCCTGATTTTTGCCCCTTCTAGAGGAATGATGGATTGAAGCTGTTCGCACCATGCCAACACTCCACGTATGTTTTTTTGCTGGTAATGTCCTTTGTATGTGCTATTGATATTCATTTCACCCCAAGATGGGCTTGTGAAAGTGAAGTCTGAAGCTTTAACTACATCTGAAGCAAATTGAAGGGAGGCATTTGCTGATGAAGCTTTGGCAATGAAAACATCAGACGTTTCTGGCTGTTTTTCACTTATGGTTACCGGAGTATGCGTTTTAATGATGCCAGCCTTTTCTGACGCAATTTTTTCCAACGTATCCCCCAATAAATCCTGGTGGTCGAAGCTAATGTTCGTGATTAAACATCCGAGTGGAGCTATGATATTTGTCGAATCCAATCGGCCGCCTAAACCCGTTTCAATGATGGCATAATCAACTTGCTGTTCCTTGAAATAAGTAAAGGCCATAATGACGGTCCATTCAAAAAAAGACGGACGCACTTTTTCGATTAGGTGCAGATGATTAGAAACAAAATCAGCCACCCATTCTTCAGGGGCCTCAATCCCATTAATTTTTATTCGTTCAGTAAAGGAATGTAGATGTGGTGAGGTATATAAGCCCACCTTGTAACCGTGTTCCTGAAGAATAGAGGCCATAAAATGCGAGGAACTCCCCTTTCCATTCGTGCCTGCAATGTGCAAAGACTTAAAAGAGCGCTCCGGGTTTCCCATCAGCTCGCAAAGTGCTTCAATATTACCTAAGCCCGGTTTATAGGCTTTAGCCCCTTCGCGGTGAAACACCGGCAATTGTGCATACAAAAAGGAAATGGACTCGGAATAATTCATCGGATGCCTATCTTTCTCCTACGCGGAAGGTGATAGACCCGGTGGCTTCTTTCGGGCTTGCGCCTGAAGACGTTTTAATGAATTTAGATTTTTCGATGGCTCTTTTGTATTTCTGTGCCAAAGAATTAGAAAATGAATTCTCCGCAATCACTAATTTGATGATATTTCCGTCTTCATCGATTTTGATGGTAAATCGAATCATACCCGTTTCACCTGTATCATCTTTGACGTTAGGACGATTAGCGATTCTCCAGCCAGAAATATTCACGGAAGAGGAACCAGAACCCTCTCCGCTACCGCCGCTACCGGAGTAATTCGTTGAATTGTTGATTTTGCCGTTGGGGCTACCTTTATCTCCAATTTTTCCAGCGTCTGGTCCATTGGAATTTCCTCCTGGATTTGGATTTGTTCCTCGAGTTCCGTTGCTAGTTGTTTTTTTCTTGAACAATGCACCCTCATCGATTTTTTCTTCTGGTTCAGGAGTGGGTTTTGTGGAAACGGTGGTGGTCTTTTTCGTATTCTCCGAAATGCTGACAGGACTTTTAACTACAGAGGAGATGACGGTCTCTTTAGAACTTGGGTTAGGTTTCGCTTTCGTTACGGAAGCAACTTCTGTTTCTTTTTCAGCAGGCTGTGATTCATCGTTATTAGGCAAATCACTCGCTTGATTATATGACTGCACATTTCCACCACCTTCATCATCTGTTCCATAATTCACTTCGAATCCTGGTTCAGGTAATTCTAGTTTCATTTCTTCTGCTGACCAAATCTTTGCATACCAAAATAACAAAAACAATAAACCCTGAATCACAATCGTGATTGCCAAGGCTTTCCTTTGGTTTTTACGTTCTAATTGCTTTTGTTCGATGCTTTGGTTCATATCTTATAGCGCCTTATACACCCAAATGTCTACTTTCTTGGAAGCTTTTAATTCACTTGCTTTAGCATAACCCGCATCCATTGAATGTTCTGTACCTAAACTAATGCGGTAAAATTTCGTCTGTTCGTTCTTTAAGATAATCTCAGCTTGATCAAAACCACGCGATTTGAACTCTTTAAGCCCTTTTTCTGCTTGAGATAAGGATTGAAAACTTGCAGCTATTAAGTAAATAACATTTTGATCCGCCTCTGCTGATATTTCTGCAGGCGCATCAATGGTATTTTTCTGAACCGTATCCATCTGAATTGGCGCAGCTGGAGCTACTGTAGCTTTAACTGAAACAGTTTCTTTTTTCTCGATTTTAATCGGATTCAAGGAGCTTTGTGACTGATTACTAGCGGGTTCTGTTAGGAAAAAAGCACCTAAACCACCTATTAGGAAAGCTATAAAGGCATACACATAAACCGATCGGCTTAATTTTACTGGTTCGTATTCTTCTGATATAGTAGTAGGCAGATCTTCTGCAATTGGAATTACTTCAAGAGTTGGTTTAACTACTTTATGTTGATGAGTATAACCTAAGCTAACAGGAAAAAGACCAAATACAGTTAAATCAGCATTGAAATCTGGATTGGGAGTAAAGGATAAGCGATTTTCTGTATTTAACGTAAAGGCACCTAGTTCCCCAATAGTTAAATAGCCTTGTGATAAGATTTGAGACTTTAATTCTTTAGAGATGGCTGCTATTTCAATGGAGGCTTCTTTTTGCGAGATAGACTGTTTATTAGCCCATTCTGTGGTTAAGAAACGGTCATCTGTTTTTAGTTTCTCGTTGAAAGCGACACATTTTCTTTTAGGATATATCTTATTCTCTTTGGCATTGAACTGAAAATCTTGTGCATTTACGACAAAACCTCCGAATTGTGGTATAATGACACATTCGTGATCGTAAAGTAAATGCTCTAGAAAGGTATAAAATTCAGTCATTCTTAAAATGAATATGCGAGAGTTGCTGTAAAGTTAAAACCTTGTGTTGGATAAAATAAATATCGTTGGTAATTTTTTCCAAGTAGGTTATTACCAGATAACGTAGCTGTGAATTTATCTGTTATTTGGTATTCTCCTTTCAAGTTGAGATCCAGTATGTTATCCAAGGCTATCGCCTTTTTTGTTGTTGGATTGAATCCATAAAGCCCGCCTAAATAATATAGTTGGGGTAAAATTGAAATCTTAGGGTGTACTTTAATTGTATTCATCCAAGTGATTTGCATGTTAGGACGGTGGTAAGCATATAAAAAGCTGCCAAGGTTTCCATAATTAGTATAATCAACTTGAAGGTCAGACTGGATTTTATCCGTGACAGTCATCTTTACATTGGCTTGTAAAGAAAGAATAGAAACGGCAGTATTAACACTCGAATATTGGATTTCATATTGTGAAAGATCTTCCAATGAAGAAGTGAAAAAAGCCATGTTAGCATATTCACCGTAGCTTGCTTTTAGTTCATAATGCACATTGCGTTCATTCGTACCAATTAGACCTCCTGATACCATCCATTTTTGTTGGGTATTTTGTAAACTAATTGTTTGAGATAGCCAAGGATTTAGTAGTAAACTGCTGTTGTATGAATTAAACTGTGTGTCTCCTTCGAATCCAGCGAATAAACGAATGAAGTCATTCGCTCTGTATTTTAGTTGTATACTTGGGTAGATTCTTAATTCCTCATCATTAATCGCATTAATTCCAGCTTGCAAATTTAAGCGCGGCAAAATGTCGTAGGAAATGCTGGGTTTCAAACGGAAAAAATTACGATTTATCGAGGTATTGCTTGTGAAGTTTGATAAGACGGCATCTCCATTAATACGTAGCATTAGTCCTTCCGAAATGTCATAATTCGCTTTTAAGTAAGAAGATGACATCCATTCTTTAGGAGCTAAATTCCCTGATAAAGAAGAGAATTCGGTTCCAGCTTGGTAGGAGAATCTCTTACCCTCTGTCTGGCTGTAAATATCTCCATTGAACTTTATTTGATTATAATTGATAGCAAATGCATCCTCTGGAGTATTAATTGGAAAAACTTCTCTCCCATAAAAATTAGTTGCCGTTCTGCGGTAATCAATCGAACCTTTTAATAAAGCTTTAGACCAAAGTGATTGACTGTAAATTTTCACTTCATTTTCTGAACGACTTGAAAAGGCATTATCAGTGGGTCCATTCGAATTTGCATCGTGATTAATATACAATCCTCTAAATTCCTTTTCTGTTGGATTATACCCAAAGTGCCCATTTAACAAGCTATGACCATAATTACCTGCACCTACTTTAATTGAATTTTTAGCCTTTGATCCAAAAGGGGATTTCAACTCCTCTCCTGCTCTTGGTCCAATTATTGACGTCTGAAAAGTGGGCAATTGAATGGAGGTGGGCTTAGTCAAGTCAAAGCTAAAATCGACTTTTTTATCTTTACTATAATCAGGAATTTCATTTAGTGCTTCAAAAGAACGGCTCATGGTGGGTTGTACTTCTATTTTGCGCACTTTTTCAGAGACAAATTCTTCATTTTGAATAGTTCCCTCCTTTTTCTGTTGACCATAACTTAGTATGGAAATCAGGCTAAGGGGTAAAACTAGAATGATTTTAGATGTAAATCTCATATACATTATTTTTGTAAAAAGTTTTTCATTAGGACCTTGGCCGCTTCAACACTTTCTTTGTCCTCTGAATTATCGATAATAGATTTTAAGGTAGCTTTTGCTTGAGCAACATTTTTCAATTCAATGAAGTTTTTTGCTAAATGTAAATAGGCTTGTCCTAAAGTAGCATCAGAAACTTCTGCGAATTCATTTCTGAATTTATCTAAAATCATTTCGTTTGAGCTGGCGAAATTTCCTTTTAAGTTATTTAAATGAATGATGTCTAAATAGAGAATTGCTGCTTCCTCTAATCCTTCAGTGGAATTAACTGCCAACGAATGGTAATCATTGTAGGCGATTAAAGCAGAATCTATTTCATTTAATTTGATAAAGGACTGCAGTATTCTCTTATTAGTGCGATTGATAACGGTAGAATCTACTCCTTTGTCTTTTAATAATCGGTAATGTACAATAGCTTCCTGGTAAGCAGCTGAATCAAATTCAATATCAGCCACTTTAGCAATCACCGAATTTAAAGAAGGGTGAACATTTTGTTCAATGACCTTTTTGTAGAATTCGTAGGCTACCGCTTTATTATTCGAACGATTGGCCGCATCAGCGATTAAATAGGTTACTTCTGAAACGCGTTCATCTGCTGGAAAATGCGCGATAAAGGCCTTTAATGGTTCAATTGCTTTATTATATTTTTCACCTAAATAAATACCTTTTGCTGCTTGGTACTCTAATTCCGTCTTCTCTTCCTCGTTTAGGCTGCTATTTTGATACAGGCTTAAATAGGAACTCATTTCTTCAGGACGTCCTACTTCATTTAATTCTTCTTGTAGACCAGCAACGGCATCTTTAGCAAAAGCCTCTTTTGAGAATTTCTCGATTACCTCTTTGTAATCTGTTATTGCTTTCTCAGGTTGCTTTGAGTTAGAGTACGATTGTGCTCGTTTTAAGATTGATTCAGCATAGTAAGGACTAGTAGGCTGATTGGTTATCAAATCTGTAAATCCAGCGATTGCATCTGCATATTTACCCGTACGGAAAGAAATCAAGTATTCTTGAAAACTAGCATCATCCCCCAATTTCGTATTAGGGAATAATTTTTTCAACGACTGAAATGTTGTTTTTGCTTCTGCATCACGCTCTAAATAGACTAGCGTAATCCCTTTTTGATACATCGCATAATCCTTTTCCGTTTTTGCATTTTCAATTGCCGTCCATGTAAAGGCCAGTAGTGTGTAGGCCTCCGTGGCGTATCCAGTTGTGAGCGTTGTTAGCAGTGACCTTGTAAAAGGA
>CAILUB010000113.1 GCA_903837305.1 uncultured Cytophagaceae bacterium | reverse complement strand
TTGCTGTGGATGCCACTTCTTCGATGGGCGGAATTGAATTACCCTGGAGTGAGGCTGATGTTTGGTTAGCTTCGGTACAGAAATGCATCGGAATTCCAGCAGGTATGGGTCTGATGATCTGCTCTCCTAAAGCTTTAGCTCGGGCAAGAGAATTAGATCGGGTGACACATTATAATGACGTGTTGTTTTTAGAAGAGAATAGACGACTTTTCCAAACGCAAATGACACCAAATGTGTTAAGCATTTACCTCATTTATCGTTTGACTCAGCAGCTGCCAATGCTTTCGGAAGTACATCGTGCGACTTTGGCCAAAATGAAAATATGGACAGATTTCTGGGATAATGAAACTGAGTTCAGCTATTTAATTGAAAACCCAGCGTTGCGATTGCCTACGGTTTTGGCCTTAACAGGAGCACCTGATAAGATCAAACAATTACACCAAATATGTCTAATTAAAGACATTGAGCTGGGAAAAGGATATGGGAAATGGAAAGAAACCAGTTTCCGCATCGCTAATTTTCCAGCGCACACAATTGAAGATATTGAAACACTCATCCAAACCATAAAATATGAACTTTAATTTCAAAGAAATTCTTTCATCCTCCTTGATTTTATTTTCAGTTATTGATATTCTAGGATCCATTCCCATTATCATCGACTTGCGCAAGAAAAACGGGGATATTCATCCTGGACAAGCAACACTTGCTTCAGGAATCATTATGATTGGATTCTTTTTTGCCGGGAAATTCATTTTACATTTATTAGGCGTAGATACCAATTCGTTTGCTATGGCGGGTGCACTTATCATTTTCTTGATTGGTATGGAAATGACATTAGGCAGAAGTATTTTCAAGAGTGAGGAAATTGAAACGAATACACATTCCATTGTTCCATTGGCCTTTCCGATTATCGCAGGTGCAGGAACGATGACGACTTTGATTTCCTTAAAATCGCAATTCGAAGAGGAAAATATCATCATTAGTATCTTCATTAATCTCATTTTCATTTATATCGTTTTGCGTTCAAGTGTATGGATAGAGAAGAAACTAGGAAGCGCTGGGACGCAGATTTTGCGGAAGATTTTCGGAGTTATATTGATTGCGATCGCGATTAAGATCTTTAAATCACGTTTGATGTAGATGGCCAAAAAACAAAAATACTATGTGATTTGGGCGGGTCATCAGACCGGAATCTTCGATTCCTGGGCAGAGACCGAAAAGAATATCAAGGGCTTTGCGGGTGCGCAATACAAGTCTTTTGAGTCAAAAGCCGAAGCAGAAAGCGCGTCAAAAAAGAATTATTGGGCGAGTGTGTCTCCAGCATCTAAGACTAAAACACCCCGATTAAACGCGGCTAAATTCATTATTCCAAGTATCTCAGTGGATGCGGCATGCGCCGGAAATCCAGGCGTATTAGAATACCAAGGTGTTAATACAGAAACGAAAGAGGTGTTATTTGCTCGCGGCCCATTTCCCGAAGGCACTGTCAATCTAGGCGA
Organism: uncultured Cytophagaceae bacterium; assembly: GCA_903837305.1. Lineage (GTDB taxonomy): Bacteria > Bacteroidota > Bacteroidia > Cytophagales > Spirosomataceae > Aquirufa. The sequence continues at coordinate 1,065 of CAILUB010000113.1, read as the reverse complement.
ATTTCTAGCCATTGTTCATGGCCTGGCTTACTTAAAGAAATTAGAGTGCCCCTACCCATTGTATTCAGATTCGAGAACGGCCATTGCTTGGGTTAGAAATCGCGCCATCAAAACCAATCTGGAGCGCAATTCAAATACAGAAGAGTTATTCAAGATGGTAGACAATGCCATCGTATGGTTAAAAAGTAATCACTATTCGACGAAAGTCTTGAAATGGGAAACCGAGGACTGGGGCGAAAATCCGGCAGATTATGGCCGAAAATAGATCCCTTTTCGAATTCAAACAATTCTCTTTACTTCACGGAAATCCGGGATTGAAGATTAGCACAGAGGCTTGTCTTTTTGGCGCTTGGGTCTCCTTGAAAGCTCGTGGTAATTGTTTGGATATTGGAACAGGGTGTGGTCTATTAGCTTCAATGCTGGCACAAGCTAATCCTACCTGTACCGTGAAAGCACTAGAAATACACCCAGAGGTGACAAAGGTTGCCTCGGAAAATTTCCAAAACGGTCCATTCAAAAATCGCCTAAAAGTTATCCAAACAGATGTAAGCGAATATAATCCAGCCGAAAAATTCGATTTCATCTGCTCCAATCCACCTTTTTTCACGAATCACCTAGCTTCAACAGATGAGGCTAAACACATGGCGATTCACGCGGATCATTTAATTCCGGCTGATTTAGCTGCAGCGATTGATCGATTAATTTCGGAAGGCGGAGAATTTGCGGTGCTGTATCCGGCTGATGTTTTGGCACTATTCGAGCAATCATTGAATTCACATGGGTTGTTCCTCCATGAAAAAGTTACCGTCCATTCCAACCCCTCCAGCCCAGTTTTACGCGTAATGGCGAGCGGATCAAGAGTAAAAAACACAATCACTGAAAGTCGAATAAATATCAAAACCGAACAAGGCGAATACAGCCCGGAATTCATCGAATTATTAAGACCCTATTATATCATCTTTCCTTCGTAATTATTTTGTATTTTTGCCCATATGTTACAACTATCCATCGTAGTACCTCTTTATAACGAAGCTGAATCGCTTCCAGAACTATGTTCTTGGATCG
>CAILUB010000112.1 GCA_903837305.1 uncultured Cytophagaceae bacterium | reverse complement strand
GTTGAATTCTTTTCCGGATGAAAAGGGGCTTGACTTATAGATAGGATAATTTGTCATGACATTATGAACCGCTTTCTCGATCGCATTCCATACTGTTTTATCCTTAGAATATTCATAGTATGCCAAAAGCCCCCTATACATCGTTGCCTTCGACCATAATTCTCCATTTTCTGTATTGAATTTATACCTCAACTCTTGATCATAAATACCTATGTATCCATCTTCGTCTTGTGTTTTCAATACCCCTTGAATATACTTTTCTACTTTTTTAAGGCCTGCCTTATCATTTAAAAGAATGACATTTCTAATGTACCCATCCCACCAGTTAGATTGGGTTTCACTGTTCCACCATTTGTATTGCTCAGAACCTTCGGTATCTCCTTCTTTATTGTTGCCTAAATCCTTCATTTTTGAGTTTTTATGCAAACGAGCTGAACTATAGATGGGATCATTCATTAAATCAGGGACGATAACATCTAAATTCCCTACGAATCCCTCCACATCTTTTTGCATTTGTGATTTGATCCAGCCGGCAGGTTTTACACTTCCAAAGGGCAATATTTGGTATTTTTCTTTCCCTTTAATCGTGGATTCGGTTTGTGATTTCACAAAGAAAGAAGCAAGCATGAATAGCACGAGATATAGTTTCTTCATGGGTAATTAGGAAAAATTATGATGTGAGTACATTTTCTTCTGAAGGTTGATTCCCATTTAGAGGAGAATACTTGTCTTTTTTACGGTTCAAAATTATTTATTCAACATTGATCGGATTAACATAAATTTGTTAAACTATAAGACAATATTGAATTCTAATTGAAATTAATGCCCCATATAAGTTAATATTAAGCTATGAAAGCAAAATTAGAAGATATCGCCTCCGAAAAGGGGCATTCCAGTTTTTATGCCTATCGGTTTCGGGTCCCCTTTTTTGAATTTAAATGGCACTACCATCCTGAGTACGAATTAACATGTATCCTAAAAGGAAATGGTTATCGAATTGTAGGCAATTCCTATGAGCAATTTGTGGAAGGTGATTTAGTTTTATTGGGGACTAATTTACCTCACACATGGTCCACTAAATTAAATGACGCTAGCCATTCTGAGGCGGTCGTTATTCAATTTTCAAAGGAGTTTATTTCCCCCTTTATCGGGCTTAACGAAGGGCATTTGATAAAGAATATGCTAGAGGCCTCGGCTAGGGGAATGCGATTTGAGGCGGATGAAACATTTGGCTTAAAAATGATCGAATTAACCGAGTGCAAAGGGATAGAAAGAATAATGAAATTAATTTCTTTATTAGATGATTTATCACAAAAGACAGCTGCCATTATTGCCCCTAATACATTTCACAATATCGTCTCTAAGAAAAGTGAAATGCGCATAAATACCGTTTGCGTTCATATCCAGAACAACTTCTATAACAACTTGTCTCTAAAAGAAGTAGCTGACCTGATAAGTCTAACGGAAAGCAATTTTTGCAAGTTTTTTAAAAAGGCAACAGGAACTACTTATTCTAATTACTTAAATGAAATAAGGATAAATGAGGCGAGTAGAATGCTGGTCCAAACCGATAAAACCATTAGCCAAATATGCTTTGATTGTGGTTTCGAAACCTTAAGTTATTTCAATCGCGTGTTTTTGAAAAAGAAGGCCATCACTCCCTCTGGCTACAAAAGAAATCAACAAGAATACTCTCTCCCGTAGCCTATATCAATAATTATAGCGGTTTTAATATAGTTAAACGAATGAATAAAGACTAAAGATGCAGCTGCGTTTATTTGTCTACTATCATGCTACTAAATTGAGAAAATCTCATTTATAAATAGCGCCTATTCTCACCCTAGTAATTTACCATATAGCGTTACTATTTTCGCCTTCTGAGCCACTAATGCTGCCCCCTGAATACTGGCTTTTTTAGCCTCCCATAAAGCGGGCATGGCAACCTTGCCTCGCGAAAGCGAATACATCCAGAATAGATCAATGAAATTAATAAAGAGATTAGCTCGATAAAAGGTGGACGCGTTTTCTAGCTGAAATCCGAATTTTTGTAAGGTTCTATCATTGAAAAAATAGGACGTACCTACGATCGTGACAGATTCAGGAATCTGCTTATTTTCGATTAGAGAAACTAGCTCTAATAATCCTTCCAAATGATAAGCAAGTAACCTATTTCTTAATTCAATTCCAGGCTTACAATTTCTCAAGACAAAAAGATGATCAAAACTCGTTCCGCTATGTAAATCGATCTGTTTCTCGTTCGCCATATAGCCTAAAAGCATAGGTGAATAATAGGTGTATCCACCCGTCAACTTAAAAACTGGCGTATACAAAAATTGGCTAATGGGAACGTATAAAATGAACGCTGCGTAAAATAAGGATTGATCAGAACCCTTTTTGATGATCAAAACCGCCAGAAAAAAACCAGCCAAAAGGAATAGAATGGATTCGATCCAGACTAAAACTTTTGGCTGTTTGTAAAAGTCATTCATTGGTTATTTATTATTCCAGCCATCCATAAAGCCGGCTTTAATTTGATCATAATTGGAAATAAAAGAAACAATTAAGATTACCCAAAGGATTACCCTCCAATTGTTCTTTACTAATGTTTTCAAGTCAGTGATAAATTGATTCATATCTGTGATTTTAATGGTGAAATTAAACTCGTAGGGTTTAGTGTCAGCAGTTGTTGAATATTCGGACAAATCTGTTTTCAAAGCCTCGCCTATCACCTTCAACGAATGAAGGCTGGGTTTCACTTCATTATTCTCAATTCGCTGAATCGTTCTGAGCGTCAAACCGGTTTGTTCAGAAAGTTCTTTTTGAGAATAATTCAAACTTGTTCTAATCTCTTTCACTCTGGCACCAAATTCCATATGCAAATATGATCGTTACTTTTTTCTACTTATTGACAGCGGTGCGTCATTTAGACGACATTTAAAATGCCGACTTGATTACATCTCTAAAAATCAAGACGAGAAAGACTAAAACACCCACAATAACTTCGTTTCGATACTTTTTAAAAAATTGATTCATCCTAATTATATTACTCGTTTTCTTCCCATTAGTACATAAAGCATCCCTGCCAAGGCGCCTAAAATCCCCATAAAAATAAAGGCAATCGTCCACATAAATTTTTCATTGGTATTAATTCTGACAGATCCCCAAATTTCAGATAATGCAGCAACTATAAATACTCCATTAGCTACCATTCCCACAATCAAAAGTTGATCCGCACCCGGAAGATGTAAAATCTTCATAAACGCCCCCAAAAGTTCAAAAATAAGGCTAATGACAAAGCTCCATTTAACTGCGATTCCTATATTCATGGTTTATCTTCCTATTTAAAAATCAAATTAAATGATAAACAATTACATAACCATAGGTCAGATTATTTAACTTGTTTTTCTAAACCTTTCAAACCCATGAAACAAGTTGACATCATCACCTATTATTTCAAGAATGACGGAGATATTCCGAACAATATTCTACCGGTGGTCATATACAAAAATGCGCTTCAACACGTTGCAAATAAGGACTTTGAACACTTATTTTGCCAAAATGGTTGGGCAAATAATTGGCACGATATCATCTTAACGGAAGACCATTTTCACAGCAATACCCATGAAGTTTTAGGATTACAAAGTGGCCAAGTGAGCTTAATGCTAGGGGGCAAGAATGGCGAAATTATCAACGTTGAAACAGGGGACATGATTATTTTACCCGCTGGGATTGGGCATTATTCAGTCGACAATTCTGTTGAATATCAATTTGTGGGCGGCTATCCTAACGGGGCAGAGTGGAACTTAAAATTTAGTTTGCAAAAGGAAGACAGTCCGTCTATTTTAGCAGAAATCGCGAATATCCCTATTCCACAAAAAGACCCTCTTTTTGGTATCGATGGGCCGCTTTCAACGTATTGGAAATGCTAAATTAAGCGTACTTTTATGGATGATGTATAGAAAAATTACCCTATTTTTAGCTATTTTATTTGTTTCTTGCCAATATTCATTAGCACAAAATAATCGCTTAACAACCTCGAATACCATTGGTTGGTACAATTATTTTGGCACTTTCAAACTATCCGAAAAAACCGGAATTCACACAGAATATCAATGGAGACGAAATGACCTAATTTCAAATTGGCAACAAGGCCTATTAAGAGTTGGGCTCAACTACCATGTGACTCCAAGAGTATTATTTAGAGTAGGCTATGCGTGGGCTGAAACATTTCCCTATGGGGAATACGCTCTCAATAAATTAGGTAGAGAATTTACAGAACACCGTATTTTCGAAATGGTTCAACTATCTCATAAAGAGGGAGTTGTAGATATTTCTCACCGATTTATGTTAGAACAACGATTTATTGGGCGATATAGTTCGGCTAATGAAACGACCGAAGACGAGTATCCGCTATCAAACAGGGGCAGGTATATGGTTCGCCTTCAGGTTCCTTTACGTGGGCGAGAGATAAAGGATAAAACGGCCTACTTTGCAGTATATGATGAGGTGCTTGTTGGGTTTGGGGAAAATGTAAATGCTAATGTATTTGACCAAAATAGAATTGGCATTTTGCTCGGTTATCGTTTCAATAAAACTCTTCGAATTGAAGGAGGATATTTAAACCAAACACTACAATTAGGAAGGCAAATTAACGGCTTAAATGTATTCCAAAATAATAATGGATTAATCATCAATGCTAACTTCAATTTTGATTTATTGAAGCCAAAAGATTAACCAGCTAGTAACTACTAATTAAGCTGTTTCACTAGAAAAAGTGCTAGACATAGACGTACTGACAATAAGCAAATCAACCACTCACACAAAAGTGTAAGTGGTTGATTAAAACTACTAAAACCTTTTGATACTTATTTCTTAGCAGTAGTGCCTTTAAGTACCTTGAAAATAGGTGAGTAAGTGAATCCCTCTGGAATATATGTAGTCATCTTCGACTTTTGGATAACTTCATTATAGCCCGGAATTGGAGTACCGCCAATTCTAAATTTCATAATATCTTCTAAACTTTTGAAGCCATCCCAAGACATAATAGTATTATAACTAGTATCCTTAGTAGGGAAGGTTAATCTTCTTCCCACACCCCAAACTTTCATATTTATTTTGCTCATATTTTTCACAAAAAACGGCTTCCATAAAGCCTTGTTTTCAGCAATAAAACCAGCTGTATTTACAGGTCTTCCAAAATTAAATTGGAAATACTCTGCTTGACCTCCTGCATCATACGCTTCATCATCTACCACAAAAATGTTGCGCATATCTTTCGTCCATTTGAATGATGCGCCTAGGGTTTTTGTTTGTTCCATTTCAGCTGGAGTAAGTACTTTGCTCGCATTCAACCACCAAGCAGATTTAGATCCTAATAGATCATCAATGTTATTTGCCCATTGAACAAACACATAATTGTATTCTCCTGGAATCTCTAATTGATTGAATTGTTGAATCTTAAATAAGCCCCAATAAAGGATATCCCCTTTGTTTACAGCTTCTTGCGCTGCTTTTGCATTTAACTCTGTTTCTAGCTTTTCAAAGGCCTTTAAATCGCCTTCAATTTTTACTGTGTGCAATGAAAATACTTTTTGAGCATTTGCCATTTGGACCGTACATAATACGGCGATGAGTAAAAGAATTTTTTTCATGTTTTTATAAGTTTTAAAGGTTGTAGGTATCAATATGATACCGATATAAAGGTATACTTTTTTTTATTTGATAAAAATTTTCTGAAATGAAAAAGCCCAGCAAT
>CAILUB010000111.1 GCA_903837305.1 uncultured Cytophagaceae bacterium | reverse complement strand
GCAATGCTTATTAAAGAGGCCTGGAAGACCGTAGAAGACGCAGATCAACAGGGTCAGCTAAATGTTAAGTCAACGGCATTAAAATTGATTGCAGATATTGAAGGAAAAAGAATAGGCATGCTTCAGGAAATTGGTCTACTTGATAACGCAGAGCTTGCAACTCAAATATCTGAGACTGAAAGAAAGCAAGAAATCTTGGTTAAGATATTAAAAGAAGTAACTGCCTCTTGTCCAAAATGTAAAATGGATGTAGCAAAAAGATTATCCCAAATAAGTGGGGTTGTTGAGCCAATAGAAATTATTGAGGAAGTAAGTGGAATTTAATTTTGATGATTTAATCGACTTACTTGACGGTGAAGAGTTTGAAGAGAAGCCCGTTGATTTAAAAACTTTTGTCAGAAGCCCACAGTACCTTGGCCTACCAGAATTATCTGATTATCAATATACACTTATTGAAAAAAGTTCACAAATTTATAAAGAATCTACATTGATTAAGCTTTTTGGCGAAGAAGAAGGAAAGATTAGATTTAAACAAACTGCTAATGAAGTAGTTGCACAACTTGGCAAGGGTTCTGGCAAAGATTATTGTTCTACTATTGCCGTTTCATATATAGTTTACTTGCTATTATGCCTAAAGGATCCAGCGACGTATTATGGAAAACCTCCTGGCGACTCAATTGATATTATCAACATTGCTATTAACGCACAACAAGCTAATAATGTATTCTTTAAAGGATTTAAAACAAGAATTGAAAAGTCACCATGGTTTGCTGGAAAGTACACCGACAAGGCTTCTGAAATTAAATTTGATAAAGCTATTACTGTTCACTCTGGACACTCTGAGCGTGAAGCATGGGAAGGATATAACGTTATTGTAATTATTCTTGACGAAATCTCTGGATTTGCTATTGAGAATACTACTGGGCATGATCAGGCTAAAACTGGTAGTGCCATATACGACATGTATAGAGCATCGGTTGATTCACGTTTTCCAGATTTTGGCAAGGTTATATTGCTCTCATTCCCACGTTATAAAAACGACTATATTCAGCAAAGATATGATTCAGTGGTAGCCGAAAAAGAAACTATTTTTCGTGATCATAAATTTAAAATGGACGAGGATTTACCAGACGGAACTGAGGGAAATGAGTTTGAGATTCAATGGGAAGAAGACCATATTCTTTCATACAAGATTCCAAAAGCATATGCATTAAAGAGGCCTACGTGGGAAGTAAATCCAGTTAGAACTATTAATGATTTTAAAGTTGCATTCTTTACTAATCCGTTAGATGCTCTTTCACGTTTTGCATGCATGCCACCAGATGCGGTAGATGCATTTTTTAAGTCTAAAGAAAAAATTGAAAAGGCATTTAATAAAGGGCATCTTGCTGTAGATAATTTTGGAAGATTAGAAGAATGGTTCATACCAGACCCAGATAAAGAATATTTTATACATGTTGACTTAGCTCAAAAGCACGACCATTGTGCAGTCTCAATGTCACATGTTAATAAATGGGTAAATGTTAAAGTAACAGACACCTACTCACAGCCAGCCCCTATAGTAGAAATTGACGCAGTTAGATATTGGACTCCAACAAAAGATAAATCTGTAGATTTTACTGAGGTAAAAGACTACATACTTTCATTAAAAACACGAGGATTTAAAATTCGTGTGTGTACCTTTGACAGATGGAACTCTCATGACATGATGCAACAACTCAAACAATATGGCATCAATACAGAGATTCTGTCTGTCGCCAAAAAGCATTATGATGACATGGCAATGATTGTATCTGAAGAAAGAGTGATAGGTCCTCATATACCTTTGCTTATAGACGAGCTCTTGCAGCTAAGAATAATGAGAGATAGGGTAGACCACCCTAGAAAAGGATCAAAAGATCTAGCAGATGCAGTTTGCGGATCAATATATAATGCAATTAGCAGAAGTAGATTTCAAAATAATCAAGAAGTTAATATTCATACATATGAATCTATGAGTTATGATAATGATTTTGGCATAAAAAGAGAAGACGAAACAATTCTTAATCTTATTAGGCCACCTAGGATGCCAACAGATTTGGCGGATGCGATAGACGGGATGACAGTACTATGAGTGCTTATCAAGAAATGGCTAAACAATGTAAGTGTTGTGGTAAACATGTTCCTTTACCAACTACATTAAAAGAATACAACGAAGTTATGCTATGTCCAACAACATTTTCTAATGTAGTTGAATATAAAAGAATTTGGAAAACACTAGGCAAGCGACCAGCTGGAAGCATTAGGAAACATTTTTCTGATTATGTTCAGCAATTGGTTGAAGAAACTATTGACAAGAATGAAGACGGAACGATACAATAGTACACTAAGCAACAGTAGCTTAGTTGGTTAAAGCCCCGAACTCATAATTCGGTAATCGTAGGTTCAAGTCCTACCTGTTGCACAGAAAGGCTGCAAATGGAAGAAGATTTTGAGTTTAATAGTGATGATAAGTTAGAATATTATATTTCTATAGGGGCAATTGAATTGGCTGGCGTTGATAATACTGGGGAATTTATATATAAAATAACCGAGGCAGCCTCAGAAGTTGCCCCAGAACTATGGGATGCCCACGAAGAGTATGTAGACAAATCTTTAATGGATCTATATGAAAAGGGTTTAGTGAATGTTTCATATGACGAAAACCTTGAAGCAACTTTAGAATTAACAGAAGAAGGAAAAGAGATAGCAAAGCAAATGGGCATTATTCAGATGGACATAGATGAATGGAATATGCCAAACGATTAAATATATACCTCTGTAGCTCAGAGGAAGAGCAACAGACTTCTAATCTGTTGGTCGCAGGTTCGATTCCTGCCAGGGGTGCTTTGCGGGTGTTGCATAATGGTAGTGCCTCTGCCTTCCAAGCAGATAGTGCCAGTTCGATTCTGGTCACCCGCTCTCAAAATTTACAAATGATATAATTGTAAATACTATAATAGATTAGGAGACAGTTATGCCTTGGAATATAAAAGAAAATTCTGCCGAATGTAGAGGCGGATATGCAGTTGTAAAAGACAGTGGTGAGCTTGTTAGTTGCCACCCAAGCAGATCAAGAGCAGAGGCTCATTTAAGAGCTCTATATGCTTCAGAGTCAGATTCAAATAAACCAAAGAAATCAATTCTCAGAGGAGAAGTTTCTTCTGGCGAGTAAATAAAATATTTGATATAATAGTATACGGGTCGTCCAATAGGAGGCCCGTATATTAACTTATTC
>CAILUB010000110.1 GCA_903837305.1 uncultured Cytophagaceae bacterium | reverse complement strand
GATTTGGTCTGAACATTTTGCACAATTAAAGCAGCACGTTCCGGCGGTGAAGGCACAGGTTTCTCCGGAACATCCGATGGGTTTAGGTCTGCGATTTGCAAATCAAGCGAGTATTGATTTGCAAGACTCTGAGGCTTTAAAGGCCTTACAGTCGTGGCTGACTGAGCAGAATCTCTACGTTTTTACCTTAAACGGATTCCCTTACGGAGGTTTTCACAACACCATCGTAAAAGATCAAGTGCACGCACCCGATTGGACTACGACGGATAGAAGGGATTATACGATTCGTTTAGCGCATATTTTAGCTGCACTTTTAACAGAAAATGAGGGAGGTATTTCTACCTCTCCCCTGTCTTATAAATTCTGGTGGAATACAGCAGAAGAGCGCCAGCAAGCGATGTACGCATCGACGCAACATTTATTGGAAGTAGTAGATGTATTAGCAGAAATCGAGGTAAAAACGGGTAAAACAATCCACATCGATATCGAACCGGAGCCGGATGGCTTATTGAGCAATCACGGTGATTTTGTGGCTTGGTATGAACAGGAATTATTGCCTTCAGGAAATCCAGAATTGATTCGAAAACACATCCAATTGTGCTTTGACATCTGCCATTATGGAGTGAGTTTTGATGCGCCTGAGGCAAGTATTCAGGAATTGAAAGCTAAAAACATACCAGTTGGAAAGATTCAAATCAGTTCGGCTCTGCGTCTTGATTTAAGAGAACAGGAAGTAGAAAAGATTTCAGAATTACAGAAATACCAGGAACCTGTTTATTTGCATCAGGTCAAAGCCTTGCGCAAAGACGGTTCGTATCAAGAATTTAAGGATTTAGATGAGGCCTTTGCGGCCTATATACCCAATACATACGACGAATGGCGGGTGCATTTCCATGTACCGCTATTTTTAGAAACCTATGGTCTTTTAGGATCTACCCAAAAAGAAATCCGTGAAACGCTCGCTATACAAAAGGCTAGCCCGTTTACGAATCATTTGGAAATCGAAACCTATACCTGGGGCGTATTACCTCCTGCCTTCCAAGTACCGATGGCTGAATCCATTAGCCGCGAAATAAAAACCATCACAGACCTATTAGGATGATGAAAAAGACTGCCGTTATCGACGTGGTGGGGCTCAGCGAAAGTGTTATTTCCGCGGAGTACACTCCCTTTTTGTATGCCTATATTCAGAAGAAGCAGATTCAAAAAATATAACCTCCCTTTCCAGCGGTAACGACCACCTCCCAATCGGTATATTTGACAGGTAAAAGTCCATCAGAACACGGAATTGTGGGAAATGGCTGGTATGACAAAACGGATTCGGAAGTGAAGTTTTGGAAACAGTCAAATCCATTAGTCGGGGCTGAAAAGATCTGGGAGGCAGCGAAGAAAAAGGATTCGAATTTCACTTGTGCCAAAATGTTCTGGTGGTACAACATGTATTCCTCAGCGGATTATTCCGTTACTCCTCGCCCGCAATACCATTCAGACGGTGTGAAAGCGCCCGATTGCTATTCTTATCCTGCCAGCTTACGAGATGAATTGCAAGCGAAGCTGGGCACATTCCCCTTGTTTAATTTTTGGGGGCCAAATGCAAATATCAAGTCCACCCAATGGATTGCGGATGCGTCCATCTTTGTGGATGAAAATTACGATCCTACACTTAACTTGATCTACCTACCGCATTTAGACTATTGTCTGCAGAAGTTCGGGGTGGATTTACCGGCGATTGCAAAAGAGTTAAACGAAATTGATCGGGTTTTAGAACAATTGATCACACATTTTGAGTCCAAAAACGCAGAGATCATCTTGTTATCCGAATATGGTATCAACGATGTCAATACGCCGATTCATTTAAATCGTGTATTACGCGAGGCGGGTAAAATTGCGATTCGAGAGGAACAAGGTTTGGAATTATTGGATCCGGGTGCTAGTGAAGCCTTTGCCATTTCTGATCACCAGATTGCCCATATTTATTGTAGGAATCCGTCCGAAATTAAAGCCATTTTTGAAAAGGTACCAGGCATCGCCAAAATCCTCAGTGGAATAGAACTCGAAGACTACCAGATCGCACACGAGCGATGTGGGGATCTGGTTTTGGTCGCAGATTCTGACAAGTGGTTTACGTATTATTATTGGTTAGATGACGCGAAGGCACCTGACTTCGCTCGCTGCGTAGACATCTTCAAGAAACCAGGTTACGATCCAGTTGAAATGTTCATGGATCCTAAAAATCCCTTCATAAAGCTTAGAGCGGCCTATAAATTAGCTCGTAAGCTCTTAGGTTTCCGTTACCGCATGGACGTGATTCCGCTCGATGCTAGTCTAGTGAAGGGTTCACATGGAAGTCCTTTCTGTGATGAGGCCTATTACCCTGTTTTTATTTCGTCGCAAAATATCGACAGTCAGATACCAGCAACTCAAGTATATCAATATATTTGGGAAACTATTTTTCCAAAATAATATGAAAAAGATTAGCACAATTTTCGCCTTTATTGTAGCAATGATGGCATTCAGCACACAAATCCATGCTCAAGGAATGGATCCGCAAGCGATGATTCAACGTCAAGTAGATCGCATGTCGACAGAATTAAGCTTATCAAAAGAGCAAGTAGCCAAAGTGGAACCATTGATCGAAGCTCGAATGAAAAAGATGATGGAATTACGCGAGCAAGGAATGGAAAGAGATGAGATGATGGCCGAAATGAAGAAAGTGAATGATGCGCAAGCAGAACAATTCAAAGCGATCTTAACGCCTGAACAACTAGAGAAATACAAAACGATGCAAAGTCAAACGCGTCAAGGTGGTCCACCTAGAAATTAAAAAATTTGAGAGCATTCATAATTATAGGACTTTTCATTTCTTATACTAGCTTTTCTCAAACCCAAAACATTAGAGGTAGGCTGTTGGATAAATATATCCAACAGCCTATTTTTTTAGCGGATATATACCTTTCTCCTGGCAACCAAGTCGTTAAATCAGACTCACTTGGCTACTTTGCCTTTTCAAATCTTCCCTTATCTAGTTACCAAATACGAGTTCGAGCATTAGGTTATGAAGAATTTAGTGTTCCCAAGATTGAACTAATCGCTGGAAAAGAAAGCTATTTAGCCCTCGAAATGGAAGAAAAACCCATCTTTTTGCAAGAAGTACGCGTTCAGGCAGAGAAGTCTAAAGAGGTGGCTAAAAATGAATTTACACTGGTTAGTGCGCGACAATTCAGCCTTCTTGAAGCGCAGCGCTATGCAGGCGGATTTCAAGATCCTGCAAGAATGGCCCTAAATTTTGCGGGCGTCACAAATGCAGGCTCAGATCAAAACAATGAAATCATCATTCGAGGCAATTCACCCAAAGGCTTATTGTGGCGAATGGAAGGAATTGAAATCCCTAAT
>CAILUB010000109.1 GCA_903837305.1 uncultured Cytophagaceae bacterium | reverse complement strand
GATTGCATTGTAAAAATTCAGTCGGAAGTTAAAGAAAACATCGATGATTATAGTCAGACGATCATTGTTTCAACCATTGAACTTTTATTAAATTATTGCAATCGCTTTTATGGAAGACAATTCATTACCCGCAAAGCCACAAATAGAGATGTTTTAGAGAAAGTTGAGACATTATTGAGACAGTATTTTTCTACAGAAACACCCCTTAATGGTTTGCCAACAGTGAAATATCTTGCAGACACTGTTCATTTGTCTCCAGGCTATCTTGGTGATTTACTCAAAAAAGAAACTGGAATGAATGCTCAGGATCACATTCATCATGTTGTTATTGAGCATGCGAAGAACGTTTTATTAAATTCAAACCTAACGGTTAGCGAAATTGCTTTTCAGTTAGGATTTGACTACCCGCAATATTTCAGTCGTTTGTTTAAACAGAAAACAGGTAAAACTCCATTGGAATTTAGAAATTTGAATTGAGTGCAAAATAAGTAAATTCGCGAAGCTTCGTAAATGACATTCAACTAAGAAGTATGCGCTACTTGATTTTTATCACAACTTTTCCTTTTGAACGACCTGTTTCAACATAAGACAGCGCCTCATTCGTTTGCTCGAAAGAAAACACTTTGTCTATGACAGGTTTTATAACACCATCCTCAATAAGTTTGGTAATTTGGCCTAATTGATTTCCTTCGGCTCTCATAAATAGGAAAACAAAATTAGTATTCGTTTTCTTTGCTTTTTTCTTAACACCGAAGCTGATTATTCGTGTGATAAATTTCAAATACCAAGGCAAGCCCATTGATAATGCAAATTCGGGTGTTGGTGGACCGACTAACGATATGAGTTGTCCATTTGGTTTTAAAATACGTAAAGATTTATCTAAGATTTTAGAATCTCTGTTACTATGTAATACTAAATCATAATCTTTCAATTTAGTTTCAAATTCCTCTGTATTGTAATCGATTATAATATCAGCACCAAGACTTTTGACCAATTCACTATTTTTCGCACTTGTTGTAGTAGCAACAGTAGCTCCCAAATGCTTGGCTAGTTGAATGGCAAAAGTACCTACACCACCCGAGCCAGCTTGAATAAATACTTTTTGACCTTTTTTGACCTTTCCGATTTCAACTAATGCTTGCCAAGCGGTTAGTCCCACTAACGGAATTGACCCAGCTTCATCCATGGTGAGATTTTTTGGTTTTAAAGCAACATCTTTTTCATCAATGGAGATGTATTCGGCAAAAGATCCAATTCGATAATCTGATGCCCGAGCATACACTTCATCGCCAACCTTCAATGTGCTGACTTTTGAACCTACACGAGTTATAATTCCAGCAAGATCATGACCTGCTGTAAAGGGTGGTTTATAGGGTAGGAAAAGTTTGAACTCTCCCCATTTGATCATCGAGTCTAATAGATTTACTCCAGCTGAATGTATTTGTATCAGGACTTCATTTTCATTAACCGTTGGTTCTACCAAAGTAGTTAAATGTAATTTCTCTTTTTTGCCGTAGCGCTTAACGATGAATGCTTTCATAATTTTTCTTGTAAATTTGCTTTCAAAATGCAAGTGCAAATATACAAACAACTTTCAAAATGCAAGTGAATATTAATTATCTTTCAATATGAATAAGAAAAGGTCAGAATGTCCATTAAGTTGCTCGCTCGATATTTTTGGAGATAAGTGGTCACTTTTAATAATTCGAGACCTAATGTTCGAGAATAAGTGTACCTACAATGATTTTTTAAAATCGCAAGAAGGAATCGCGACAAACATTTTAGCGTCAAGACTAAAAGAATTGGAAGAAAATGGGGTCATTGAAAAATCAGCTCATCCTGATAGTAAAGCTAAAAATTTATACAGACTCACTTCGAAAGGAATAGATTTATTACCTATTCTTATTGAAGTTTATATATGGTCTGACAAATATTTCACTATACCAGCTGATGTTAAAGAGGTCATCCAAGAAGCAAAGAAGGACAAAGAAAAGTTTGAAAATCAAATAAGAAGTAAACTTACAACACTTCTAGAAATGCAAAAAGCCAGTCAAATATGACTGGCTTTTCTTAGTAGCGGGAACAGGACTCGAACCTGTGACCTTCGGGTTATGAGCCCGACGAGCTACCACTGCTCCATCCCGCGATTTATT
>CAILUB010000108.1 GCA_903837305.1 uncultured Cytophagaceae bacterium | reverse complement strand
GTTTTGTTTCAATCAAAAAGTCGGAGGCCTATGGTTTCCGACTTTTTTGTTTTTGATCGGTGATCAAAAACAAAATAGTGAGATTAGAGATAGGAGAGTATAGAGAGGAGATAAAAAAAGGGCTAATGCCCCTTATCTATACTCTATAAACTATACTCTATTATCTATACTCTCTACTCTATAATCTCTACTCTAACACCACCCCTAACATCTCACCCGTCTCACTCAGCGACTTATATCGCACTTGCTGAACGGTATTGATTTGCAAGGGATCAAAAGGTACAACTACGCGAACGTAGTTTTCAGAAAATCCTTCCATCGTGCCTGGAGCAGCAGATTCCTCAAACAATACCTGACCTTTTAAACCGGCTTGAGACTCATAAAAAGCACGACGCTTTTTATCGGATAAAATATGTAACATCTTCGAACGCTCCGCTTTTTGCATACCATCCACTTTAGGCTTGATATCCACCGCATAGGTATTGGGACGCTCAGAATAAGGGAAAATGTGTAAATAGGAGATATTTAAACCATTCAGAAACTCATAAGTCTCTAAAAATAATTCAGGCGTTTCTCCTGGATGGCCCACAATCACATCGACTCCGATGCACGCATTGGGCATTACTTCTTTAATGGACGTTACGCGATCAACGTATAATTCTCGCTGATAGCGGCGCTTCATCAAGCGCAAAACCGCATTCGATCCTGATTGCAAGGGAATATGGAAATGAGGAACAAACTTAGTTGAAGCCCCTAAAAACGCAATCATTTCAGAAGTCAATAAATTAGGCTCAATGGATGAAATGCGGAAACGCTGAATAGATGATTTCTCTTCAATTGCTTGTACAAGCTGGAAGAATGTTTCGACGCGCTTTCCGTTTTGAATGCCAAAATCCCCGATATTTACTCCGGTCAGGACAATTTCCTTGACACCTTTGGCAGAAATCTCTTCAATTAAACCCAATACTTTATCAACCGTATCCGAACGAGATTGACCACGAGCTAAAGGAATCGTGCAATAAGAACATGGATAATCGCAGCCATCCTGCACCTTTAAAAAGGTACGCGTGCGATCATTCACAGAATAGGACGCATGGTAATCGAGATCGTAGCGGATCTCGGAGGCAATTAACTTAGGCAAATCCGCAGATTCGCGATGTAAATAGGGTGGTAGTAAGGAGGGCAATTGAAACTTCTCATTCGCGCCTAACACTAAATCAACACCTGGAATAGCTGAAATTTCCTCGGGTTTCAACTGCGCATAACAGCCAATAATTACAACCGTCGAATTCGGATTAACTTTCTTCGCTTCACGAACAACTTTCTTACACTTCTTATCTGCCTGTTCCGTTACACTACAGGTATTAATGACAAACAAATCGGGATGATCCTGAAACTCCGCACGAATAAAACCCATCGGTTCGAGAGATCGAGCGATGGAGCTGGATTCGGCAAAATTCAATTTGCAACCAAGAGTGTAAAAAGCGACTTTTTTCATACCTGAAATCAGGATGCAAAGGTAAAACAAAAATGGCGGGAAAACCCGCCATCTTGTCTATAAAAGTATATAAATGCTTAATAAATGTATTCTTATTTGGCTGTTTTAACCGTCTTAATAATACGAGCAGCCACTTTATATGGATCTGCAGCTGAGTTAGGACGACGGTCTTCTAACCAACCTTTCCATCCTTTTTCTACTGCTGCGATAGGGATACGAATCGACGCACCGCGATCTGAGATTCCATAAGAGAAATCGTGAATCGAAGCTGTTTCATGCTTTCCAGTTAAACGCATGTGATTGTCAGCACCATACACTTCAATGTGTTCTTTCACAAATGGAGCGAATGATTGACAAATTTTGTCATATGCTTCCTTATTTCCAGCTGTACGTAATACCGTATTAGAGAAGTTCGCGTGCATACCTGAACCGTTCCAGTCTAATTCTCCTAAAGGCTTGCAGTGCCAGTTGATTGCAACACCATATTTCTCGCCTAAACGCTCTAAAATATAACGACCTAACCAGATTTCATCGCCTGCTTGTTTAGCACCTTTAGCGAACATTTGGAATTCCCATTGTCCAGCTGCTACCTCAGCGTTAATACCTTCTATATTTAAACCTGCATCGATACACAAGTCCATATGCTCTTCAATAATTTCACGACCGAATGCATTTTTTGCACCTACTGAGCAGTAGTAAGGTCCTTGTGGCTCTGGATACCCATTTGCTGGAAAACCTAAAGGCTTATTTGTTTCTGGATCCCAAAGGAAATACTCTTGCTCAAAACCGAACCAGAAATCATTATCATCATCATCAATTGTAGCACGACCATTAGACTCGTGTGGAGTTCCATCTGCGTTTAATACTTCACACATAACTAAATAACCATCACGGCGCGCTGGATCTGGGCAAACATAAACTGGCTTCAATAAACAGTCAGAAGAACCACCTTCCGCTTGCTGAGTAGAAGAACCATCGAAAGACCACATATCTAGGTCTTCTAATTTGCCGCTAAAATTGTTCTCAATTTTAGTCTTAGAACGTAAACTTTGCGTTGGCTTGTAGCCATCCAACCAAATGTACTCTAATTTTGATTTAGCCATGATTTTAAACTTGATTTTGAAACAAAAATACTTTTTTAGGAATTCGTATAGCAAAAATATACCACTTTTTAGAAAAAACAACTGTTTTAACCAAAAAATCATGTAAAAACAATCGACAATTTTGTAAAAACTCAAAAAATCCAAATTAAAATCAAAAAATTCAATCTCATAATTCAATTTTTCCCATTTTTTATCCCACGACAATTCGCTATTTTTACCTAAGAAATAAAAACTTCATATGGCAATCACTCGATTTAAGGCTCTTGAGTTAGCTCAATCCCGCACAGGAACTCCCGTAAAGCTTCCTACAGAAAAAGTTTCCGATTATTATGGCAGCATGACCTTCAATGATGAAGTAATGCGCTCTTTATTATCTCCAGAAGCCTACCTCAAGATTAATACCGCAATTCAAACAGGATCTAAAATTGATCGTGATGCAGCTGACGAAGTTGCTGCTGCCATGAAATCGTGGGCAATATCTAAAGGAGCCACCCACTATACACACTGGTTTCAACCTTTAACGGGTACCACAGCGGAAAAACATGATTCTTTCTTTGATATTGATTTAAGCAACGGAAAAGCAGTCGAGAAGTTTAAAGGTTCTGCTCTCGTTCAACAAGAACCGGATGCATCCTCGTTTCCTAATGGAGGTATTCGTTCGACTTTTGAAGCACGCGGGTATACGGGCTGGGATCCATCTTCACCAGCCTTTATTATGGAGAATGCGGCTGGAACGGCCACCCTTTGTATTCCTTCTGTTTTTGTTTCTTATACGGGAGAGGCATTGGACTATAAAACTCCACTTTTAAAATCAATCGAATTAGTTGATAAAGCTGCAACGGCGGTCATTAAAGAATTCTTTAACCGCGATGTAAGCAAAGTCATACCGACTTTAGGAGCTGAACAAGAATACTTTGTCGTAGATGAAGCCTTATTCAATGCGCGTCCAGATCTAGTGATGGCGGGTC
The DNA here is from genome assembly GCA_903837305.1 of uncultured Cytophagaceae bacterium. GTDB lineage: Bacteria > Bacteroidota > Bacteroidia > Cytophagales > Spirosomataceae > Aquirufa. Next base: position 1,110 of record CAILUB010000108.1, on the reverse strand, counting down.
GTACCGTTTTTGGTCATGCACCAGCGAAAGGACAACAATTAGAAGATCACTATTTTGGTTCTATTCCAAACCGTGTAAATGCTTTCATGGTAGACTTCGAAATCGAGGCACTTAAATTAGGTATGCCGGTTAGAACACGTCATAATGAGGTGGCTCCGGCACAATTTGAAGTAGCACCGACCTTCGAAGAGGCGAACTTAGCCTGTGATCACAATGCCTTATTGATGGATTTGATGTCCAAAGTAGCGTCTAAACATAAACTAAAGGTCCTTTTTCACGAAAAGCCTTTTGCTGGAATCAACGGTTCAGGAAAGCACAATAACTGGGCTCTAGCCACTGATACAGGGATTAATTTATTAGCGCCATCTTCCAAGCCAAAAGAAAACCTACGTTTTCTAACCTTTTTTGTTAATACACTAAAAGCAGTACATGATCGCGCAGACTTATTACGCGCTTCTATCGCTTCTGCAGGCAATGAGCACCGTTTAGGAGCTAATGAGGCTCCGCCGGCTATTGTTTCTGCTTTTGTTGGGAGTACAATGAGTCAGGTTTTGGACGACATGGAAAATATGGATGGACTAGATGAGATTCAATTAGAAAAAGGAGATAACGTCTACTTGAAATTAGGCATCAATAAAATCCCCTCTTTAATATTAGATAATACAGATCGCAACAGAACTTCTCCATTTGCATTTACAGGAAATAAATTCGAATTCCGTGCGGTAGGATCCTCTGCTAACTCTGCAGCTCCCATGACCGTATTAAATACGATTGTGGCTGACCAATTAATCAAATTCCGCAAAGAAGTGGAAGAGGTGTTGGAAAAAGGAGTAAAGAAAGAGTTAGCCATCATGGAAGTGCTTAAACGCTACGTGAAGGAGTCTAAAAATATACGTTTTGAAGGAAATGGGTATTCAGAAGAATGGGTAGAAGAAGCTGCACGCCGTGGATTATCGAATTTAAAGACAACTCCTGAAGCTTTAGCTGTTTATGCAAGACCTGAATCTATCGAATTGTTCACGAAACATGGTATTTATTCCAAAGAGGAGATGCACGCGCGTCACGAAATCGAATTAGAAAACTATGTAAAGAAAATTCAAATCGAATCAC
>CAILUB010000107.1 GCA_903837305.1 uncultured Cytophagaceae bacterium | reverse complement strand
GTGTTGGGCTACTTCTTGAGGAATCGTCAAATTTTGCATAAAGGTTGTTTCTGATTTTATATTTACAAAAATAAATTATTCAGTTTATCTTTCACTATTTAATTCTAATTTTGCCACACAAAATTGAAAAGATGGTAATTTTTATTGATGATCGACCGATCAGAATAGTGAAGAAGAAGGAGTTGGGAGAAATGCCATCGAAAGAGGATTTTGATTTAGTTTTAGACGCTCGACTATCTCCCCTTAAAGTGGAGAATTTTAGCGGTCATACTTGTATCATCAACGCCAGTACGGATCAGTTGGAGAAAATACTGATGAATTTGCATGCTAAATCGGGTATTCATTTTCATGCATTATATCTCATCGTAGAAGATCGTAAGCTTTTCAAACAAAAGATTTTTAAGCTATATCAGTTGGTAGAAGCCGCCGGAGGAGTGGTGGTCAATCAAAACTTGGATATTTTGTGGATGTATCGCTTGGGTAAATGGGATTTGCCTAAAGGCAAACTAGAAAAGAACGAAAAATTTGAAACGGCAGCTGTAAGAGAGGTAGAGGAGGAATGTAACGTAAAGGCTGAATTAGGAAATAAAATTTGTACCACTTACCATACCTACACGCATAAAAACAAGTTAGTGTTAAAGAAGACGCGTTGGTATGCTATGAAAACGCACTTTACGGGTACACTTATTCCACAAACAGAGGAGGGCATTGAGAAAGTGGAATGGATGAATGAGAAAAAGCAAACACAAGCTTTAACCAATACCTATTCTTCTATTCGATACGTCATCGAGAAATATAAGAAATTAGTCTAACGTATAGGGCAAGTATTGGTCCACTGGACTTCCGTAGCGATGTAAATCACGGATAATGGTAGAACTGATGGGTGCTAAATGTGGAGAGGTAATTAAAAATACCGTCTCTAGTTCATTGTGAATGTGTCTGTTCACTTGTGAGATGGAGTTTTCATACTCGAAGTCCGTCGTATTACGTAAACCCCTAATAATAAATTTAGCATCATATTCATGAGCGACATTGGCGGTTAAATTTTGGTAGGTTACTACACTAACGGGTTTTCCATCAAAAGTCTTACGTATGTATTCCTCCATTTTTTCTAAAGGAAAATAGCGAGATTTGGATGAGTTTTGGCCTATTCCAATGATGACCTCATCAAATAAAGCCAAAGCTCTTAATACAATATCCTCATGACCTTTCGTAAAAGGATCGAATGAACCGGGAAAAAATGCTTTTTTAGGATTGGACATAGGGAATTTGATAGAGTTCTGCTTCAGAGATTTCCTCAGATCCTGCCGCTAATATTGGTGGGAATAAGGCCCAATTTAAGGAAAAGGCATCCCGAATAGATTGTAAATAAAAGGCTAATTCGATAGGGGATTCGAAAGGAAACACATTAGCTATTTGCAATTTATTCCCTTGGTACAAGCTCGCGAAAGCTAAGTTCCCCTGAATAAATAGGTTTAATTGCTGGTCGTTTCGGTGTAAACAATGAACTAAGGTGTGTGTATAGGTAATTTTTGCATACGGAAAATGAGCAGAAATGTAGTCTTTCCAATCACTAGGGACTAAAAAAACTAAATTAGCACCCTCCTCCGATATGTTTTGCGAATGAATTTCTTTACCTACCAAGGCATGTTCGCCTAATGCTTTCTCCAGAAAACCTAAACGATAGGTAGGTGAATCATACGAATTCGGAATTAAGAGAAAAAACTCATTCGAGATTTCAATCTGAACCGATGTTATGCGTGAATCCTTTTTCGGGTGAGCGAGTAATTGCTCCCGGAAATTCTCCGCGTTTAGTCGGAGATGTAAGGTTTCGGCCGAATTTGTGGGTTCCATAGTCTCTAATTCGTTTCGAAATTGCAAAAAAAATATGATAATCGATGCCAAAATTAGTAATTTTGCACCCTATTTAATCCAGCTCCTATGTTGCAAGTATCTAATGTGTCCCTACGTTTTGGGAAAAGAGTCCTTTTCGAAGAGGTTAATATCAAATTTACTGAAGGTAACTGTTATGGTTTAATCGGTGC
>CAILUB010000106.1 GCA_903837305.1 uncultured Cytophagaceae bacterium | reverse complement strand
GTGGTTACAAGTGTTTCGCAAGCTACTTTAGAAGTGGGGTCAAAGGCCATAAAATGGTCAATTAACGCATCAGAGATTTGATCAGCTACTTTATCTGGGTGTCCTTCAGAAACCGATTCAGAGGTGAATAGATAAGCCATGAATTATATTTAAAATTTTAATTATTATTCCCCCTAAACTCTTCCATAGTAGCATGCCCATCAGCACTAATTCCTTTCCGCTGAACAACATTCAAAAAAGTCATCCATAAGATTTTCAAATCCAATGAGAATGAAACATTCTCTACATATTCTACGTCAAGCTTAAATTTCTCTTCCCAGCTTAAAGCATTCCGTCCACTCACTTGGGCCCAGCCTGTTATACCAGGCCTTACATTATGACGTCTTGTTTGTTCAGGGGTATAACGTGTCAAATATTGTGTAAGTAACGGCCTTGGGCCTACTAAACTCATATCACCCTTAATAACGTTAATCAATTGAAGCAATTCATCAATTGACAATCCTCTAATTATTTTACCTATTCGAGTAAGTCTAACTTCATCCGGCAATAGCTTGCCTTGGGCATCCACACCATCATGCATCGTCTTAAACTTTAAAATAGTAAATGGTGTACTTTGATAACCCGGCCTTATTTGAAAAAACAACGCATTTCCTTTATTGACGATTAATAATAAGATGAAACAAATTATTATTATAGGCGAAAATATGACTAGTAAAATTAATGCCGCAATTAAGTCTAGTATCCTTTTAAAACAATTAGTATACATTATCTATTTTGATACTTCTCAAAAATAACGTCTAAACTCTCAAAGATTCGATCAAACTCTTCATCCGTTAAATTTGACCCACTTGGTAAGCATAGACCATCTTCAAACAGCTTGTCTGAAACTCCATTTAGATAAGACTTACAATCTACAAAAATTGGTTGCTGATGCATTGGTTTCCAAAGTGGCCTTGATTCAATATTCTCCTCTTCTAATGCAAGTCTAATAATTTCACGAGTCAATCCATTATTTAATGCAGGATTGACTAAAATACAAGTTAACCAACGATTAGAGTAATATCCTGAAGGAGCCTCTTGAAACTTGATTACAAGTCCAGCGTTATTATGCTTTGAAAAATACTTCTTATATCTCTCGAAATTGTTTCTCCTTGCTTCAACCCGATCATTTAAAACTTCTAATTGTCCTCTTCCGATTCCAGCTAAAACATTCGACATTCTGTAATTATAACCAATATGAGAATGCTGGTAATGAGGAGCTGAGTCTCTTGCTTGAGTAGCAAGGAAACGTGCCTTTTCAATCATTTCTGCATTCTCAGATAATAATGCTCCACCACCTGATGTTGTAATAATTTTATTCCCATTGAAACTTAACACACCAAACTCACCAAAACTTCCACAAGGTATATTATCTATACTAGAACCTAATGCCTCTGCAGCATCTTCAATTACAGGAACCCCATACTCATTTGCAATTGAAAGTATTTCATCCATTTTGGCAGGCATGCCATATAAATGAACAGGAATGATAGCCTTTGGTAATTTCCCATTCTGCTTTGCTTCTTTAAGTGCTGTCCTCAATAAAGCAGGATCCATATTCCAGGTATCACTTTCGGAATCAATAAAAACTGGTATTGCTCCTTGGTATGCGATTGGATTAGCTGAGGCAGAAAAAGTAATTGATTGACAAAATACGACATCGCCAGCTTTTACGCCAAGTAAAATTAAAGCTAAATGAATAGCTGAAGTGCCTGAAACTAAAACTGCTACGCCCTTTGAAGTTGTTATTTTTTGGAGTTCATACTCAAATGAATCAACATTGGGGCCTAAAGGAGCAATCCAATTACTTAAAAAAGTTTCCCTAACATATTCAAACTCTTTTTCACCTATATGCGGCTTAGAAAGCCATATTTTTGATTTCATAATTCTCTAACTGTATTTAATTACCTTTCCAGGATTTCCAACAACAGTTGCATTGTTAGGCACATCATTTATAATAACTGCTCCTGCTCCAATTGTTACATTTTTCCCTATGTTAATTCCTTGTATTATAGTGGCACCAGCACCTATCCAAGTACCCGTCCCAACACTAACATTTCCACATAGAGTTGCGTTTGGCGATACATGAACATATTCCTCTAAAGTACAATCATGATCAATAATAGCTCCAGAATTTAGTATACAATGGTCGCCGACATGCACCCCATAATTTACTACTACGCCTGACATTACTACTGTGCCTACACCAATTTTAGCATTATTCGAAATAGATGATTGGGGATGAAATAAGAAAATAAAACTTTCTTGGGGATACTGTAGCGAAATTAATTCTCTTATTTTATTTGCCCCAATTGCAACAAATATATTAGTATTTGCAGGAATAACTAAATCTCTCTTTTCAATTTTATGCTCATG
>CAILUB010000105.1 GCA_903837305.1 uncultured Cytophagaceae bacterium | reverse complement strand
CTTGAATGTTTTCATGTTTTTAGAGTTTTCCGTAGACTTATCTGTACAGGTTTGCCGTAGCCTAACTGCGTTATAGTTTATTTATAATTTTATATATCTTTAGCTTTTGATCCGATTAATTTTTTTGGCATAATTAACACACGAACACCACTATATGTTTTTCCTCCAGATTCATAGTTTCTGCCAGCGGTGTATCTTGCGGCAATAATAGTTGTGTAGTCACCAGCCATGAACGCTTTTACATCAGGATTATAACTTGCATGTGCAGTAAAGTCTAGTTTATGTTTGTCGCCAGCCTTTGTGAATTTAACATCGCCTTGGCCAATTAAGTGAATATTATCTATTCCATATTTTGATTCGCCAAATTGTGGACCATACACAGCTTTGCCGATAAGTAATTTATCTTTAACAACTCGCATAAAACGCTGTTTGGCACCAACAACAGCAGAATGAAACTTGGTTAGCATTTTCAAAAAATCAATAACATTTTTATCCTTAGAAATTGACCCAGATTTTGCACCATCAGCTTTTGTTGTGATACCACTATATTGTTGAAATCCACTGGCATCTCTTCCCATCTTGTGTGATATAAAACACACATCAACAAACTTCTTTTTCTTGCCATCGTACATAACTAGTGCTATATCTGCTTTAGGTGTGCCTTCAACTTTGTTGGCTCCATAAACATCTTTGAATGTGTGTTTGCCGGCTACAATAGTAATTGGTGTGCCTATCTTAGCGATATAGCCATTAATTTGTATTAGTACGTCTAATTCACCCCTCTCAGTAGGAGTTGGTGAATTGAGTGCATATGCTTTATCCAAATCACGCATTTTGTATAATAAGCCATGGACTTTTTCTGAGCCTGCCATTTTATTCTCCGTCTTTTAATTATTATACACTAAATTAAGGTTGCAACTTATGCGTAAGTCGCAACTAACTTACCCATCAACGGACCCTTCTCTACATAATTTCTTATGTATTGTTCTCCACTTGGTTTATTTTCTGTTTTTGCTCTGACAGTCAATAAAATTTCACCCGTATCGTCCTCAAAATTAACTTCAGGATAAGTTTTGGACGTATTTAATTTAGCTGTTATTTTTGTTTCATTTGCTTGAAGTGCATTAAACAATAAATCAAATTTATATATTTTAGCCTCTTCTTTGTTAAGCTGAACTAATGTAACGTTCTCTTCATTCATTGTTGCAAAAAACTTAATACCCAAAGCTAGTTTTTTATACACATTCTTTTCAGAAGTTTTAATTTCAGCATTAAATTTATCAGCCGCCTCACCATATGAAGTTTCAATGGATTTTAATGCTTTTTTTTGCGATAAAAGTTTTACGTACTCGGCTTCTATTGCTGAGACATTTAGTCCCGCAAGTGTTTTCCAAAGATATTCTTGTTTGTCAAAGCCAGAGCCTCCTACTTGACCAAACTGCTTTACATCTCCAGCTTTTAGCGACACATTAACATTCGTAGCAATATTATCAATTCTTAATCTAACGTCAACTTTTGTTCCCGTTTGATCGCCAATACCATCCGCAATAATTTCAATAGAGTTTCTTTGATTATTTTCATATAACATCTTAGCCCACTTCACTATAATAGGAGCATTTGCATATTTTATTGCAGATGCTACAACATCCGATAATGATGCACGAATTGTTCTATCTTGAAGGGCAACTAAATTTGGAATAGCTAAACCCACTTTTAATGTGACTGAATCTATAATTTTTGGATTCATATTTAATCCTTCGTATTCGTGCGTCTGTTGCATCTTATCTGTGCGGAGTTTATCCAATAATGCATGAATATGAATTGCGGTAACATTTTGATTTTTAGTCATAAATCTAGCCGTAATTGCGGCTGCAAATATAGCCTCTGCCATATCACCACGATTTCCTTTAGCGGCTTCTCCTGGAGAGCCGCCACTACCCCCAAATTCGCCAGATTTCAATAGTTTACCTATAGGCACAGAATCGCCCTTTTTAGAAACAAGCACTATTTTTTTAGCCATTTCTATTGCTTTAATTATTTTTACGGAGTCGTTCTTATCATAAACTTTATCATTTATGATAACATTCTCGGCAATAATACTACCAGATGGTGTCATGGCAAATGCTGATCCTTGTTTTAATTTTGTTGCAAAAGTCTCTATTCTACCTGGACGTTTTTTAAGTTCTGAAATGCTTAGGCCTGCCATATTACTCTCCGTCTTTTAATTATTATACACTATTACCGTTAAAAATAGTTACCCATTGCATACATAAATGTGTCTGGTTTCAGATTAGACTATGCGTCATCTCTGCCAGCCTTTGATGATATCAGGTGAGAAGTTTGCATAGCTGAATTGCATTCTGTCAACCAACTTGACTGCATTGCCTTTGATCTTGTCAATTGCAACATAACCCTCAACACCAGTCACTTCGTAACCTTTCTTAGTCAACAAGAAAGTATTCAACGTCTTGACTTCATCCATCTTCTTAATCAAAATCAACTT
>CAILUB010000104.1 GCA_903837305.1 uncultured Cytophagaceae bacterium | reverse complement strand
GGATTTCAAGATCCTGCAAGAATGGCCCTAAATTTTGCGGGCGTCACAAATGCAGGCTCAGATCAAAACAATGAAATCATCATTCGAGGCAATTCACCCAAAGGCTTATTGTGGCGAATGGAAGGAATTGAAATCCCTAATCCAAACCATTTCGGTGACGGCCAAGGTTCGACAAGTGGCATCATTTCGATGATTAATTCGACGAGTTTAGCTAATTCAGACTTTATGTCTGGCGCATTCCCAGCTGAATACGGGAACGCCTCATCGGGTGTTTTTGATTTGAGTTTACGAAGGGGGAATAACCAAAAGAAAGAATGGATGACCACACTTTCAGTTGTCGGTTTAGACGTAGCTGGGGAGGGTCCATTGGGTAATAAAGGGGGCTCCTATCGAGTAGGTTTGCGGTATTCTACTTTGGAGATATTACTTAAATCCGGTTTAGTCAATATCAATACCGGGAATTTCAAACCGGCCTACCGGGATTTAAATTACTTAATTGAACTACCCACAAAAAAATCAGGCACCTTCACCTTATGGGGAATAGCGGGGGCAAATAATACAGAAGATATTAAAACGACCACGAGTGATTTTACCAATAGCCAGGTAGTCGTAGGCGGATTATCGCATAAACTACCGGTTAAGAGTGGACACATAAAAACGGTTTTGGCCTACACGACTGAATCCACAGAAATCATTCAGGAGACCAAGTCGGTAACCACGCGAGAGCAAACCTACCAATACCCTACCTGGCGCCTTAATTCCTATTATTTACATCGATTTAACTCCACCGCACAACTTAAAATAGGGGTTAATGCGAGTCAATTAGGGTATAATCTGTACGAATTCCGGAATAAACTCATTTACTTAAACGAAAAGGACCATACGTTTTATTGGCAGCAATATATTCAATTTCATAAAAAATGGACCTCGCAATTGAGCATGACGGCTGGGATTCACCGCTATGAATTTGAGCTAAACAAGGCCCAAGGTTGGGAACCCCGGCTATCTGTTTTATGGGAAACTAAATCAGGGGGCCGTCTTGGACTCGGCTTGGGTGTACATTCTCGATTAGATCCCCTTTCCTTGTACTTCTATAAAAGATACACAGGGCAAACCTCTAACCAGCCTAATTTGAACATTAAGCCAGCTGTATCACTTCACCAGGTTGTTTCTTTTGATCAAAGAATTGGGGATAATACGCGCCTTAAACTTGAAGCCTATGTACAGAATATCAATCAAGCACCCGTCGATTCTAACAGAAACAGCCCTTTTTCCTTATTAAATTATAGTTCTGGGATTCCTACCCAAGTGTTAGAAAATAGTGGAATAGGGGAAAAAAAAGGTATTGAATTGACCCTCGAGCGATTTTTAAGCAATGATTTTTACTATTTAATGACGGCGTCTGTATTTGACACTAAATACCAGGCGAAAAAAAACGTTTGGTATAATACGCAATTCAATAATAACTACGCAGCCAATGTGTTAATTGGAAAAGATTTTCGCCAGAAATTTTCGGTGAATTTGAGGTATTTAATTAGAGGAGGTAATCGGTATACACCTATCAATTTAACGGAATCCATTAAAAGAAATACGACCGTTTTAACTTCTAATCAACTGATGCAAGCGCAATATCCTACCTTCCAAAGACTAGATCTTTCCATAGCCTATAAACTAAACCGGGCCAAACATACCTGGACCATCAGAGCAGACCTCCAAAATATCTTGGACATCGCTAATGTCATCGAAGAAAGATATGACTCCAATGCAAAAGCGCTTACCTACCGGTATGCGCTTCCACTTATTCCCATTCTGAGTATTCGAGTCGATTTCTAATTTATTTACCTAAAACGATATTCACAATCCGTTTCGGAACGACAATCACTTTCGAAGGAGTCTTACCTTCTAAATGTTTGCTCACTTGCTCATTTGCTAATACAGCAGCCTCAATTTCTGCTGGGGTTGCCGTAACGGGGAAAGCAAGCGTCAACTTCACTTTACCATTGAATGAAATCGGGTAATTGAAATCATTCTCCTCCAAGAAAGCTGCATTAAATACCGGGAAAGTTGCATACGATATACTTCCCTCCTGCTCGCCTAAAGCGGCCCACAGTTCCTCTGCGATGTGCGGTGCGTAAGGAGACAACAAGATCACTAATTCGCGTAATACTGATTTCTTGTGGCATTTTAAGGCCCCCAAATCATTTACGCAAATCATCAAGGTCGAAACGACTGTATTGAACGAGAAGCGATCTAAATCATCTTGCACTTTGCGAATCGCGGTATGCAATACTTTCAATTCTTCTGGAGTCGCAGGAGCGTCCACTATTTTAGAGGTGTTCGTGTTGTCATCAAAGAATAAACGCCAAACCTTGCGCAAGAAATTATGCGATCCCGAAATACTGTTCGTGTTCCAAGGCTTAAATTGCTCTAAAGGTCCAAGGAACATCTCGTAGACACGAAGGGTGTCTGCGCCGTATTTGGCAATTAAATCATCCGGATTAACGACGTTAAACTTCGACTTCGACATCTTCTCCACTTCCCAACCGCACACATACTTGCCGTCCTCTAAAATAAATTCTGCATCTGCAGGCACGTCGTTACGTGATTTTTTGAATGCCTCTAGGTCTAATACATCGTTTTCTACGATATTCACGTCCACATGAAGTGCCGCTACATCGTATTGATCTTTTAAGCCGTGTGAGACAAACGTGACTTTGGCTGAATCCTTTAGGCGATAAACGAAGTTCGAACGCCCTTGAATCATCCCTTGGTTGATCAATTTCTTCGCAAATTCCTCCTCCGGCACATAGCCTAAATCTTTCAAGAATTTGTTCCAAAAACGAGAATACAACAAGTGACCCGTCGCGTGCTCCGATCCTCCAATGTACAAATCCACCGCTTTCCAGTAATTAATTGCCTCTTTCGAAGCGAATTCACCTGAATTCGTGGCATCCATATAACGATACCAATACCAAGAAGAGCCTGCCCAGCCTGGCATAGTTGACCATTCGTAATCGTATTGTCCTTTGTATTTCCAATCAGCTGCTGCCCGTCCTAAAGGAGGTTCGCCCGTCTCAGTAGGTAGGTATTTATCGATTTTAGGTAGTTCCAAAGGTAATTCAGACTCCTCAATCAAATAAGGTAGTAAATCACCTGAGGCTATTGGTTTGAAATACACCGGAACAGGTTCGCCCCAATAGCGTTGACGGCTAAACACCGCATTACGCATTCTATATTGAACCTTCCCTTTTCCGATTCCGTTCTCCTCTAACCAAGTAATTAAGGTATTCGTCGCTTCTTTATAGCCCATTCCATTAATCATTCCTGAATTAATGTATTTCCCCTCTTTCGTAGGATCTGCTTGTTTTTCGATGTCTTTTTGGCCATCTAAAATAGCTGGAATAGGCAAGTCAAAATGTTTCGCAAAATTCCAGTCACGCTGATCGCCCGATGGAACTCCCATCACAGCTCCTGTACCATATCCGGCTAACACATAGTCAGCTAGGAATAAAGGAACACGCTCTTGGTTCACTGGGTTGATCACATAGGTTCCTGTGAAAACTCCTGAAACGGTTTTTACTTCGGAGACGCGGTCCAGTTCCGAACGGGTTTTGGCCCAGTTCACATATTCCTCCACCGCTTCTTTCTGAGCTGGTGTCGTTAATTCTGAAACCCACTCGTGCTCCGGCGCTAATACCATGAAGGAAACCCCATAAATGGTGTCCACACGCGTAGTGAATACTTTTATTTTCTTATCAGAAACGTTTTCAATGGCAAATTCCACATCCGTTCCGATCGATTTTCCAATCCAATTGCGTTGCTGCTCTTTCAAAGAATCAGCCCAATCCACCTCGTCCAAACCACGCAATAAGCGATCGGCATAGGCCGTGATGCGCATTGACCATTGGCGCATTTTCTTCTGCTCCACTGGGTAACCGCCACGCTCCGAAACGCCATCTTTGACCTCGTCATTCGCTAAAACTGTCCCTAATTGTGGGCACCAGTTTACGACTGAATCATCCAAATAAGCTAAACGGAAGCTCAATAAATACGCATATTGCTCGTCACTAGACATCGCATTCCATTGCTCAGCGGTGATTACAGTGACCTCCTCATCACAAACGGCTTTTAATCCGATCGAACCTTTGGCCCCTAAAATAGTCTTCAAGGTTTCAATTGACTCCGCTTTATCCGAATCCTGGTTATACCAAGAATTGAATAATTGCATAAAAATCCACTGAGTCCACTTGTAATAAGACGCATCAGAGGTTCTGACCTCTCTCGACCAATCGAAAGAGAATCCCATATTCTTCAATTGCTCGATATAACGAGCGATATTTTGTTCCGTCGTAATAGCCGGATGCTGACCTGTTTGGATCGCATATTGTTCTGCAGGTAGACCAAAAGAGTCGAAGCCCATCGGGTGCAACACTTCATAACCCTGCAAACGCTTGTAACGCGCCATAATATCAGAGGCAATATATCCCAGCGGATGACCCACGTGTAATCCCGCTCCAGATGGATAAGGGAACATGTCTAAGACATAATATTTGGGCTTCGCTGGATTTACCTTAGCCTGGAATGTTTTATTGGCTTCCCAAAACGATTGCCAAGCTTTCTCGATCTCTCTAAACTGATACTCTGTACGCATAAAATGTATTTATTGTAAAAGGAGATGCAAATTACGGCTTTTTTATGAAAAAATATTTACTCTACTTTGTTGGTAGATTAAGTAAAGTCTATTAGCTTTGTAGGGAATTAAATTATTTATGCCTCCTAAGAGAAATTTTCCGAGTATTTTTAATGCCATCCAAACCATCTGGATGCGTGATCGAAGCATCACTGAAGTGATTATTCACATCAGTAATGCGCTGGCATTGATGATTGTGGGGCATCTTTTGTTTACCTACCTAACGGCAGAAAAGGTAATTGCTGTGTTCAATACAGTAGATTCATCCATTTTATATTACGTTTTAGGAGGATTTATTGCCCAAATGATTGACGGCGCTTTGGGAATGGCCTATGGCGTAACGGCAACAACCTTTTTATTATCCGTGGGTATCACCCCTGCTGCGGCATCTGCGAGCGTTCACGCTTCGGAAGTGTTTACATCCGGTGTTTCAGGTTATATGCACTTGAAGTTTGGGAATGTGAATTCCAAATTATTTAAAACCTTAGTCATCCCTGGTGTTATTGGAGCTATTCTGGGCGCCTATTTATTATCAAGTCTAGAAGATTATGCTGGATACATTAAACCTATCGTTTCTGTATATACGTTATTCCTAGGTGCCATTATCATTCGCAAGGCCCTCATCAAACGCCAAGAGAAACGTCAATTAAAAAGAGTTGGCTGGTTAGCGCTCTTTGGTGGCTACTTAGATTCTATTGGCGGTGGCGGCTGGGGACCGATTGTCTCCTCTACCTTGATTGCCTCGGGGCGTCATCCGAAGTATACGATCGGCAGTGTGAACTTGACAGAGTTCTTCGTTTCACTTGCTTCATCGCTAACCTTTTTTGCTGTCATCGGTCTAGGATATCTACATGTCATCATCGGTTTAATTCTAGGCGGTGTAATCGCAGCTCCTATCGCAGCACGCTTAGCGAATAAGTTGCCGGTAAAATCCATGATGATTCTCGTGGGAATCGTGATTATCATCGTCAGTCTACGTCAGATTATCTTAGGGGTTCCAAAATTTTTGTAGATATTTGCAGTCAATTGTCATAACAGGCTAATGATTGTCAATACACAAACGCTTCTAGAAAAGTTTTTATCCTCCACTGGCGTATCTACCGATACCAGAAAAATCCAAGCAGGGAATTTATTCTTCGCCTTAAAAGGGCCTAATTTCAATGCAAACGCCATGGCAATGGAAGCACTAGAAAAAGGAGCTCAATATGCCATCATTGATGATGCAGATTATTTAGCGGGGGAGCGCACTTTATTGGTAGAAGATGGATTGTTGGCCTTGCAAGCTTTGGCAACCGCCTACCGTCAGACCTTAACAATCCCCATCGTGGGCTTAACTGGTTCGAATGGAAAGACTACTACAAAGGAATTAATCTTCTCTGTTTTATCCCAAAAGTACCACTGCTTCGCCACCACCGGCAACCTGAACAACCATATTGGAGTACCGCTTTCCATTTTATCCATTAAAAAGGAGCACGAAATGGCGGTGATCGAAATGGGTGCGAACAAGCAAGGAGACATCAAGGAATTAGTCAATATAGCACAACCTACCCACGGTTTAATAACTAATATTGGAAAAGCACATTTAGAAGGATTTGGTGGAATGGAAGGGGTGCGTAAAGGGAAAGGAGAACTTTTCGACTTTTTACAGGCTTCTAACGGTGTCACCTTTTTACCTTATCAAGCTGGACCCGTACAAGAAATGTTCAGCGAAAGAGGTATGCAAAACGCTGTTTATACGAACGAGGCGATGCCTACTACCCTAGTTGAAGCAAAACCAATGGTACGCTATGCTTTATCCTCCGGTGAAATCGTCGATTCTCATTTACCGGGCATCTATAATTTCGAAAATATTCAAATAGCGATTGCGGTTGGTAAATTTTTCGAATTAAGCGACGAACAGTGCAATACAGGAATAAGCACTTATATCCCAAACAATCATCGTTCTCAATTCATCAAAATAGGATCAAACCAAGTTTTGATGGACGCTTATAACGCCAATCCTTCGTCGATGTCTGCCGCTATTTCGCATTTCGCTGAAACGGAAGGGACTCCTAAACTAGTTATTTTAGGAGATATGTTTGAATTAGGAGATTCCTCCCTTGAGGAACATGCTGCTTTAGGAAAGCTTATTGCTGGATTATCCTTTGAAAAAGTACTTTTAGTGGGGCAGCATATGCAGCATGCCTTAATTCATTTGCCTTCGGCTTATTATTTCCCTGATAAATTTGGCTTACATACTTGGCTACAAGATCATCCGATTCAGGATAGTTTTCTTTTAGTTAAAGGTTCCCGAGGAATTCAACTAGAAAGTGTTTTGGCATTTTTAGAAAATTCCAAATAATTGCATTAAATTTGCACTTTAGTAAGAAAATCATCTTTCAAAAATACACACAATGGCATCACAATCGGGTACATATGTACCATTTAAAGTAAAAGACATTGCATTAGCAGACTGGGGTCGTAAAGAAATTCAATTAGCAGAAGCAGAAATGCCAGGTTTGATGGCATTGCGTACCGAATTCGGTGCAGCACAACCTTTGAAAGGTGCACGTATCGCAGGTTGTCTTCACATGACGATCCAAACAGCGGTTTTAATCGAAACTTTAACCGCTTTAGGAGCTGACGTTACTTGGTCATCTTGTAACATTTTCTCTACACAAGATCACGCAGCAGCGGCTATCGCAGCAGCAGGTATTCCGGTTTATGCT
>CAILUB010000103.1 GCA_903837305.1 uncultured Cytophagaceae bacterium | reverse complement strand
GTACCTTTGCACCGGCTTTTACCCCTAATGTATCAAAATGAAACAATTTATAACCCTTTGCTTTATCATATTTGCGACCAGCACCCTGAATGCTCAAACAGGAAGCATCGAAATGAGTACCGGAGGCTTTTCTTTTATCCCCGCCTTTACCTCGAAAGAGCCTAATATAATCATCAATGCCAGCACAAATCCGAAACGGAGATTAGTGGGTTCCATGATGTATATGATGCGTATACAAAGTATGACGCCTACAACCGTCGTTTTATTTACGCGCTATCGATTTATTGATAAGAAATTTAAGGCCATCATTGGAATCCACATGCCTGCTTTTCAAATGACGGAGGAGTACAAGGTGACGAGCTTCTTTGGTCGGGATTTGACGATGTCTTATCCTGTGAATTCAAAATGGAGTCTGGGTTCTTTTATCTTAAATGGCCAGGCACGTAATACGGATTTTAAAGTGACTCTTGTGTCTGGAAATACGAATTACCACCATAAAAATTGGAACTTCTTGTCTCAGGGCTATTTTCTTTCAGTGGGGGATTTAACGGGCGTTGCGGAGACGATTTCCTATGACATTAATGAGCATTTTCAGGCCAAAGCCTTTGGCAATTATACCATAACTGATGGCAATTTTATCGGAACGGTTGGATTGAAATACAACCTATAAATCCTTGGCTTTAAAGGTCCAGGTAAAGATAAACTCAGCTACGATTTCACCTGCTTGATTTCTTCCGATGGAGGTCACTTGCAGTTTTGACCCCGCCGGATTTTTGATGGCCTCATTCACCGTTTCTTCTAAAGCCTCGCCATCATCACAGGTAAAAATAATTACGCCAGTCGCCTTCTTCACGAACTTAGCCTCGAGTTTTTCGACGAGCATACTCACCGCCGGCTGGCGCTTGTATACCTGCCCAAAAGCCAACATCCCACAACTCATCTCCGCCGCCATCGCCTCCACCGCGAAGTACATCGACCGAAACGGATTCTGATTAAACCAGGAAAGTTTCACGCGGACGCCACATGATTTTTCATCAAAATGCTTGATGGATAGCCCTGCCCAAAAGGCGGATGACAATTTTTGGAAAACAAAAAACTTGAATAATACAGGGTTTGTGATGATGCGCTTGAAGGCGGGGAAGTGTGGGTTCATAGGGGCTAATTTTCTAACCCAAATATATAAAAAAAGGGGCATTTCTGCCCCCTTCTTCTAATAACTCAATCCATGCCCAAAGGCAAACAAGCCATAACCCGGACCTTCCATATACCCCGGCACATCTGATTTATTTGCCTCTACCGCCGCCTGATTAACAGGAGTCGTAAACGGCATTTTACCCGTTGGTTTATAAGCGCCCGTCACGATGTCTAACAGCGCTTCTTGCGTAGTCCCAAAAGTCGCGATGATAGAAGATGCTTTTCCTTTATCAATCTCCTCAATCACCCATGGGTTCGTATAATTGATCACTACGATTGTCGGTTTTGCATTCAATACCTCATTCACGTGATTCACATCGATGCGATTCTTAGATAGGTTCAAGTCGATTTTCGAACCCTGCGAGCTGAATAATCCCCCAGAAGTAGGAACTAACCACAATAAAACGACATCTGCCTCTTCCTTCGTGGATACAAATTCTAAACCAGGATAATTTGGTTTCGATACCTTAATCGCCTCGCCTGCGTTGCGACCTGATTGGAAATATGTCTCGAAATATACTTTCGTTTTCTTCGCTAGAGGCAAACGCTTATCGTCGTTGCGTAATAAGACAATCGATTTGCGTAGTGCCAAATCCGCAGCAGCCACTGCTTCCTTATTTCCTACCGTCTTCACCGCCTCTTCCACATTCACATACGGATTCTCGAAAAGACCTAAGTTGAACTTCTCTTTTAATAATTTCGCCACCGATTGGTTAATGCGCTCTTCTGAAACTAATCCAGTCTTTACGACTTCGATCAAAGTCGTAGGATCTGCCGCACCCGAGAAGATGTCAACTCCAGCATTCAAGGCTTTTTTATAGCGCTCTGGAATGCTGATATTTTCCACCCCCCAAGGCATCATTTCGATAGGACCCGTGTCCGAATTGATAATCCCGCTGAACCC
>CAILUB010000102.1 GCA_903837305.1 uncultured Cytophagaceae bacterium | reverse complement strand
GGGCAATTCTATACTAAATTCATCTTTAGATGAGTTGTACAAAAACAAACCGTCTGATTTACCGGCATTGAAGTTTGCATAACTCTTGTAGTTCTTTAATTGAACTGAGACAAGTTTCGCGCCTTTAGAAGACACCTTAACAATGATGTCTTTATTTTCTAGCGTAAAAATTTGTTCTTTTTTTGCTGAAGAATCGATCGCTACTACCTTGGCCGAATCTTTAGGCGCTACAGATACCGCTTTTTGAGTTACCGCTTTCGGTGTTTCTGCAGGGATTTCTTTAGGGGCAAAGAAATATTGGTAGCCTAAAAGCATACCCATAATTAATACTATACCCGTGATGGAATTTCTATCCATGATTTCTTATTTAGAATTTTTAATAAATGGCACCGCGTGTTGATGCGCCGCTTTTACAAATTGTACAAATAGGGGAGACGGACTTTCAACCGTCGATTTATATTCTGGGTGAAATTGAACACCCACAAAGAAGGGATGGTTTTCAATTTCCACGATTTCAACCAAATTCGAATCAGGATTTATACCAGAAGTAATTAAACCTGCCTTATGAAATTGATCTAAGTAATCATTGTTGAATTCGTAACGATGTCTATGACGCTCTTGTATTAATGATTTACCATATATTTTAAAGGCCAAAGTTCCTTTTTCAATCTTACAAGGATAAGCGCCTAAACGCATCGTTCCTCCTTTTTCGGAAATGTCTTTTTGCTCCAGCATTAAATTAATCACTGGATCTGGACTATCTGGATTCATTTCAAAGGAATGTGCCTCAGTCAATCCCATCACATTACTCGCAAATTCAATGACCGCACATTGCATACCTAGACAAATACCTAGGAAAGGAATTTTATGCTCACGCGCATATTTAACTGCATTAATTTTCCCTGCAATCCCTCTTTCTCCAAAACCTGGAGCTACCAAGATTCCGTCTAAACCTGCTAGCGTTTCAGCTACATTTTCGGCATCCATGGTCTCTGATGAGATCCACTGAAGATTAACTTTAATATCATTAGCAGCTCCAGCATGAATAAATGCTTCAGCAATAGACTTATAGGAATCTTTTAACTCTACGTATTTACCTATTAAGCCGATATTGATTTCGAATTTCGGGTTTTGCAGTTTGGAAAGAAAATTAGTCCAGTTCTTTAAATTAGATTCCTTGTCATTATAAATATCTAATTTATACAAGACACGGCTATCTAAACGTTCTTCTTTCATCAATAATGGAACTTCGTAGATGGTAGAGGCATCACGAGCCTCGATTACATCCGCCTCAGATACATTACAGAATAAACCAATCTTCTTCTTCATTTCCTGAGGAATCGGATGTTCTGTACGGCAAACGAGGATATCCGGTTGAATTCCTGATTCCGATAATTGTTTAACGCTATGTTGTGTCGGTTTTGTTTTTAATTCCCCAGCAGAAGCTAAATAAGGAATTAACGTCAAGTGAATAAATAAGGTATTTTTCTCTCCTAAATCCCATTTCAATTGACGTGCTGCCTCGATAAAGGGTAGTGATTCAATATCACCTACACAACCACCAATTTCTGTAATGACGATATCAAATTTCCCAGATTCGCCCAATAGCATAATGTTGCGTTTGATTTCATCTGTTATATGAGGTACAACTTGAACCGTTTTACCTAAGTAATCTCCACGTCGTTCTTTAGTAATGACATTATGGTAAATACGACCTGTGGTTATGTTATTTGCCTGACTAGTGGGCGTATTTAAAAAACGCTCGTAATGTCCTAAATCTAAATCCGTT
>CAILUB010000101.1 GCA_903837305.1 uncultured Cytophagaceae bacterium | reverse complement strand
TTATTAGGGTCCAGAATTTTCTCTGTCAAAGGATCCGCTACCGCTAAATTTCCATCCACCCAATACTGATAGGCCACCTCTTTACCTGGCTCTTGAACACCTAAATCAATCCAATACCGCAAACCATCCGCCGTGCGCTTCATCAAGTAAGCAGGTAAGGCATTCCAATTAGAAAACTCCCCTATCGCATATACGAAGGAGGTCGATGGCGCATAAAAACACAGCACCACCCGATTGCCTATGTAGTTAATCCCGTCTTTAATTCCTGCCGGCAAGGCTTCTGTTACCACCGCAGGTTTAGTCAGAATTCGCACCGAATCTTTTAAGCTCGACGAACCCGCTGTTGCTTCTAAAACAAGCGTGTGCAACTTGCCTTTTTCAGTGCCTAACGCATAGGTATAATTGATGGAATCGGAGGCTGAAGCGGTGGCTAGTACTGTTCCTGCCGATTTTAAAGTAATCGAGGAAGAGGCCGAAAACTTAGCCCTGATGGAAACGGAGGTTCCCGCTTCCACTAAGCTAAAAGACTCCGTAGGCGATAACCATTTCAGTGAATACGAACCCGTAAAGAGCGGAAGAATAAAATCTTCCGTTTGCGCTTTACCATCTCCACTTTTTAATAATAATCCTAATTTAACAATCGGGTTTCCCGCCGGCACATTGAAATAGGATCGTGGGGTAAGTTTGATTGACCATTTGTCATTACCTAAAGAGGTCATCCGCCCTTTTTCGAAGGGAACACTAAAATTAGTTTGACCTGTGGGCTGGTATTTAAATGCATCCCCTGTGGCTAAATCTCCCGCACCTGACCACAAAAATACATCGCTCGTTTTTCCTAAAAGACCTGATGCGCGCGAATCTTTTGCGAGCTTCAAGTCAAAAATCAAGGTAATCTCTTTATCTCCCGTGGGAAAAATTTCCGCTGTCGTTACTTGAGCACAAGTAGCGAAAGAGAATAACAGAAAGAATAGTATTCTCATCGGATTTCAAAAATTTGAGCTGATTTACCTGGAACACTAAGTGTTTTGCCGAAAACGACATCCGTTGATTCCATCACATTGTGTGCCTTCGCACCTGTCGGCAAAATTTCTTCGTAATGACTTAAATCGATGGCACGCGCGTCCGTATTTTTATTGAGAACCACCATGACTTTGGCCTTATCCGTGTACCGGAAATACACATAAACACCGTTTCCTTCGCCTGAATTCTCAGGACCAAAATGCAATAATTTGCCTTTATGAATCGCTTCAGAACCCTTTCTCCAGGTTAATATCTTCTTAAAGAACTCTTGCATCGCTTTTTCATCCGCTGTCAGATTAGCCCCCGTGAATGCGTTCTTTGAATCACCAGCCCAGCCTCCTGGGAAGTCCCCGCGAATCTCGCCGTGTTCAGAAGATTTCGGGTTAGACATCAAAATTTCCGTACCATAGAATACCTGTGGAATGCCACGCGTGGTAAACAGATAGGTCATCGCCATCTTCAATAACGCCTGATCGTGTTTCACCTGCGTGTAAGCGCGTGACATATCATGATTGTCCATGAAAACAACCAAGTTATCAGGATCCGCGTAAACTAAATCGTTTGCTATTGCACTGTAGATCTTGTTCAAACCCTTTCCCCATTCCTTATCATTTTCATTCATCGCCTCAGAAATCGCATTCTGCAATGGGAAGTCCATTAAAGCAGGTAACGACGATTTATAGCCATCGCGGTTTACTTTTCCGCGCTGCCAGTAAGACGTGATGATCGGATTAGACGACCATTCCTCGCCCACCATATTTAAGTTCGGGTATTCATTTAATACCGCATCAGACCACATTGTCGCGAATTCTTTCGTCGAATACGGGTAGGTATCGATGCGAAGACCTCCTAAGTGGGCATATTCAATCCACCAAATCGTGTTTTGAATGATATATTGTTGCATAAAAGGATTCTTTTGATTCAAATCCGGCATAGCAGGAACAAACCAACCTTCCGTTTGTAATTTCGCATCGTATTTTGATACGTGTGGATCTTGAACCGTCTCGCGGCGGTGCGTCGTCGAAGTAAATTTTCCGCCA
>CAILUB010000100.1 GCA_903837305.1 uncultured Cytophagaceae bacterium | reverse complement strand
GCACCCGCTGCTAGAATTAATCCGGTCATTTGATCTTTTGAATTTCACTAATTTAAATAAAAATTATTAAAGCTTAGGTGCTAATTTTAGGGGATGCTTCGAGAAAATGAAATCCAATTTATTCAAGAGAACCTGCACAGGGACCCGGTTGCAATTGCATTAGAAACCGCTAAGTACCCAGATTTGAGCATTCCTGTTTTAGTAGGCCAAATCAAAGCCAGACAAAAACTCAAAGACAAAATGCCTCATTGGGTGGCGAATGAAAAGGTGTTTTTTCCTCCTTCTTTGGCCCTAGAACAATCTTCCTCAGAAGAAACGGCACATTTTAAGGCTTCCCTCCTACATGGAAAAGTCGTGGACCTAACGGGAGGTATGGGTTTAGACAGTTATGCATTCGCACAAGCTGGCTCCGTAGTCGATTATATCGAAAGACAAGAAGAACTTGCTAAAATCACTACCTACAATCACACGATATTAAAAGCAGGAAACATCCAGCACCACACAGGCGACAGTATAAAATGGCTTTCAGCGTGTGCGGAATTATTCGACTTCATCTATATAGACCCTGCCCGCAGAGATGGGGCTGGGAACAAAGTCGTCCAGTTACAGGATTGTGAACCCAATGCCTTGAAATTAATCAACTATATCAACGATAAAACCAGTTTACTGATAAAAACGAGTCCCCTATTGGATTTAGATCGGGCCACTAAGGAATTACAAGGGGTAGAAAAGATTTATATTGTCTGTGTCAAAAATGAGGTAAAAGAGTTGCTCTTTTTAAAGACGCCGCAATCTACGGAAGATCCTTCAATCGAAGTAATCGAATTAAGTCAAGTTAATACACTACTATTTAAAGGTCAAAAATCAACAGAATCAGCAAGCATTTGCGACTTCGGGCCTATTTCAAACTACCTATATGAACCTCACTCAGGAGTACTGAAGGCTGGATTTTTTAAATCAGTGGCTAAAGGTTTGCGGAAAATAGCGACTAACACTCATTTATATACTTCTGAAGACCTACACACTAATTTTGCAGGAAAATCGTTTGAAGTTTTGGCGGAGGGACCTTTGGAAAAAAAATGGATTTATTCCGTTTTACCTGGCCAGCAAGCGAATATCTCAACCCGAAATTTCCCGATAAAGGCTGATGAAATTCGAAAAAAAACCCAATTAAAAGATGGAGGAGAATTTACTCTTTTCGCTTTCAGAGATCAAGCAAATAAAAACAAGGTTGTCCTAGCTAAAAAAATCTCCTAACTTTAGTAAAAATTTCATCAAATGAAAAAAATCACCCTACTACTTTTCCTTTCAGTAAGCGCTTTATCAGCGTCAGCTCAAGTTTTTTCTGGTATGTCTGAAGTAGATAAATCGAAAAAAGAAGGAGTTTATACCTTTGTTAATACACAAGAAAAATATGCAAGAGCAAGCTGGAAAGCTTATTTAAGCAAATTTGGTAAAGTAATCGAAGGGAAAAATGGTACTTATTCAAGTCCTGATTTTAAGGTTTCTGGGATCTCAGACAGCCCATTGACGCTTATATCAAAGGTTTCAGAAGAAAATAAGAAAGTAAAGCTTTTCATTTCGATCGCCACAGGTCCTGACGAATATATCCAAACAGGACACGCTAAACTAAATGAAACAAGTGCTTGGATTGAAGAATTTATCAAACTAGTTGATTTAGAAGAAGGCGTTCGTATCGAGGAAAACAAATTAGCTGAATTGACTTCAGCGCAATCGAAAAACACCAAACAAGCAGAACGTTTAATTCGTGAATTAGACTCTAATTCCCGCCAGATCAACAACTTAGAGGAGCGATTAAAAGAAGCTAAAATCGAAAAGGAAAAGATCTTAACCAATCAGGTTCAAAATAAATTAGATCAAAAAACAAAAGAAGAAGAAATAGCTGCCCAAAAATTAGCCGTAGAATCAGCGAAACAAAAAATTAAATGAAAAAACTGATCATCGCCCTTTTCACAATTTCCCTTTTCTGTAATTTCGGCAGAGTGGAGTATTCCGCGCTTAATCCGAAGGCAAAAACAATCCAAACAGATTCAACAGCTAGAATAGCTACTGCGAATAACACGAAAGTAATAAGCAGTGAATTACCTGCCGATCAAGAATCACCTGAAACTAAAGAGGAGAACACAGGTTGGGCAAAATATGTAGCGCTAGGCATCAAAACTTTTTTTGCAACCTTGTTAAAAATTTTGGTAGCTTAATATGCTATCCTACTCCATCTCTACTCCTGTTCAAGCTCCGGTCAGCCACGTAAAAGAACTTTTTACAGCTGAATTGCTTGTTAAATTATCCCCTCCCTTTCCTACTGTCGCTTTACAGCGATTTGATGGTTGCAAAAAAGACGATAATGTCATCCTTGTTATTAACCTAGTTATTTTGAAAGTCACTTGGAGTTCACTGATCATTGAAGACCAAGAAACGGACGATGAATGGTATTTTATTGACCAAGGAGTCAAAATGCCCTTTGGTTTAAAGTATTGGCAGCACAAGCATCGGGTAAAGAAAACCTCCGAAGGCGCTTGCGAAATTATCGATGAAATTTCGTTCGATACGCGTAATGCATTTTTGAATTACCTTCTTTTCCCCTTTCTTTGGGGAATGATTTTTTACAGAAAACCATTTTATAAAAAGTATTTATCTCTCGTCAACCCGCTATGAAATTAACCTTAACTAATAAGATTATCATTGGCTTTATCCTAGGCCTTGTGCTGGGTGAGTTCTTTTTCCTCTATTTTGCACCAGAAGTTAGCCACGATTTAGGGGCTAAAGTTCAGATTGTTTCTAAGATTTTCCTTCGTCTGATTAAGATGATTGTGGGTCCCTTGGTATTCTGTACTCTTGTAGTGGGTATCGCGAAATTAGGCGATTTTAAAGCAGTTGGTAGGATTGGAATCAAAACCATCGGATATTTCTATTTCGCCACGATTCTTTCGCTTGTTACGGGTCTCGTCGTGGTTAATATAACCCAACCTGGAAGCCTACAAAGCTGGCCTAAGCCGGCAGCTGGCACAGAAACTGGGATTGATTCTTCTAAGGCTAAAACAATGGAAGATTTCATTCTACATATCTTCCCAGACAGCTTTTTTAAGGCTTTGGCAGAAAACGAAATCCTTCAAATTGTCATTTTCTCTCTATTCTTTGGTGTAGCATTAGGCTCCATCGGTGAGGTAGGAAAACGATTAATTCATGTCTTCGAAAATTTAGCGGAAGTCATCTTTAAAATGGTGAATTATGTGATGGAAGTGGCTCCTTATGCAGTATTTGCAGCGATGACAACCGTGGTAGCGAATAAAGGCTTAAGTATTTTAATTAGCTATGGCTACTTAATGATCTGCTTTTTAGGAGGTTTATTATTCTTTACCGTGGTCATCCTATGGATCATTTGTTTAGCTAATGGAATCCCCTATTGGAGGTTATTAAAAGAGTTAAAGGAAGCTCTTTTGATTTCCTTTTCCACAGCCAGTTCTGAAGCATCCTTTCCTCAAACCATTGCAGCACTAGAGAAATTTGGATGCTCAAGACGTATTGTCGGTTTTGTATTACCCTTAGGATATAGCTTTAATCTGGATGGATCGATGCTTTACATGACATTTGCCACAGGTTTTATTGCGCAAGCTTATGGTGTGCATTTAAGTTTAGAGCAGCAAATCACTATGTTATTAACGCTCATGATTACCTCCAAAGGGATAGCTGGTGTACCACGCGCATCGCTTGTCATCATTGCGGGTACTTTAACGATGTTCAATCTTCCGGCGGAAGGAATCGCACTTTTATTAGGCGTTGATCCGTTTTTAGATATGGGCAGAACGGTCACCTCTGTTGCAGGAAATGGAGTTGCCACCTGTGTAGTTTCGAAATGGGAAGGAGAATTTAATCCGCCTTTGGCTAATTAACTTTCTGATTAAATGTCATTTGTACTGCTTTTCGAGCAGGAATGATAGAGGCCAAAAATGTGATGACAATCACAACTACAGCGGTCATCAAAAAATCAAACCATTCCATTTGAATGGGATATGAATCAATCAAAGCGTTCGGGATTCCTAAAGGGATAATTCCGAATGTTTGTTGCATCCAGCCCAGAATAAATCCGACTATCATTCCCACTATTGCACCCGAAAAGCTAATAAATAAGCCTACTGACAGAAAAATACGCAATAATTGCTGCTGTGTTATTCCCATCGCTAACAAGGTTCTTAAGTCTTTTCGCTTCTCAATGACTAATAGAGAAAGGGCATAAAAAAGGGTAAAGGAGGCAATTCCCATGATAAATGCCATGAGAATAAACACAAATAATTTTTCAATTTTGATTGCGCGCAATAGAATAGCATGTTGTTGATTGCGTGTTTGAACATCAAACGTAGAACCTAAAATGGTTTGAATCGCCTTTTGGACATCCACCTCATTTGCCCCTTCATTTAACATCACATCAACTCGAGAGACCGAATTAGAATCAGCTAGAGTTAATTCTCGCATCCAGGGCAGCGGGACAAGAATCATTTGATTATCAAACATTTGTTCCACTTGCAAAACGCCTGAAGGAAAAAAGGTTTTTAAGTTAGCCGCATCCTCATTTAGTTGAAATTTAGCTAAAGCCTTTTGATTCGGATACCAAACCTCAACTGGATGGATTACATCATCAAAACTCATCCCCATAGACATAAATACTCCCGCTCCTACCATTCCAAAAGAATTTCCTTCATATTCCACCAAATAATCGCCATCCACCACCTGATCCCTTAATCGCCTCGATGATATGAAAGATGAATCGATTCCTTTTAAAGTCACTACTAGTTGCTTCCCATTGTAGCGAATTAAAGCTTGATCCTCTAAGATGGGCTGAACAGAACGGACTCCAGAAACTTTAGCCAGCTGATTAAATTGAGTAGAAGTCAACGAAAAACGTGTATCTGACGCGGAAATAACTGTTAAATCAGGATCGAAGGTTTTGAACAAACCTTTCTGAAAATCCTCTAAACCATTAAAAACAGATAGAATTAGAACTAAGGCCATCACCTCCACCCCCACTCCGATCATCGAAATACGAGAAATTAAGGTGATAAAACTCGCCTTAAATGGGGAAAAAAAATACCTTTTCGCAACAAATAAGGAAATACTCATTTTAATCTATTTCATCAGTCACACGATTAGGCATATCGCCATCAGCAGGTGGGATAACCAAACCTTCAAATAAAGCTTCGATTTTAGCTGCATAGGCAGCCGTATCATCTAGGAAGAACACTAAATTAGGAATTATACGTACTTGCTTACGAATTCGATTAGCAAGGGCATTGCGAATGGCTTTGTTTGCGAGATCGATCTGATCCATCACCGCTTCACGATCATCGATTAGCAAGAAACTTAAATAACAACGAGCGACTGAAAGATCTGGACTAATTTTCACCTCCGTCACAGTCACCATTCCATTTCCAAAAATCATTTTAAATTCCTTTTGAAAAATATCACTTAAATCCTTTTGTATTTGACGGCCAAATTTTTGCTGACGCTTCGTTTCCATGCTTGCTCTCTATTTTCAGGTCTTTTTATCTCAAAAAACACCTACAAATTTCATAATAATAATTGGAATCACCGTAATTTAGCGCTTCGTTTAGCCAAATATGTTACAATTTATTAAATCCAATAGCTTAATTTCCATTCTACTCTTTAGTCTACTAGGGGTATTTTTTGCTTTTCTGCAGACTCAGCAGGGATTTAACTATTTTCCATGGGAAATTAAGAACTATTTAATTGGGCAAAAACTGAATCAAGGATTTCGATTGTATAAAGACATACGCGACAATACGGGTCCATTTGCCACTGGATTTTACCAGCTTTTAGATATAGTAAACATTCCCCTGTCCTCCAATGCTTACATTGCATTGGGAATCATTTCCATTCAGGCCTATATCTTTCATCAAACCATTTCCACCTTTGAACTAATGCCTAAGCTGGGCGGATTGGCCTTTGGTATTTATCTATTACTGTTTCACCTGACAACAGAATTCTATGTTCCAGATCCGGCACTTTTAGGGCTAACCTTTTTATTACTTGCTTGGAAAGAGATTATTCAGCAACAAAAAACACTATTAGTGAATGACCGAGTTTTTTTAGTTGGAATTTATATCGCCATTTCCACCTTGATATTCCCAGCCTATTTTTGGCTTCTTCCTTGGGCATTACTCAGTTTATTGTTTTTCTCAGGTATTTCTATCCGACAAGTGATTTTAATTTTAATCGGTTATATAATCGTTTTAACGATTACTTCGATTGTATTTTCCTTTCGAGGAAACCTTTCCTATTTAATACAAGTCTTTCAAAATTCAGCCTTTGAATTTCAATTAATCTCGCTTGACGAATCAAAGAAAGTTTTATTGTTTTACTCACCTGCCATACTATTTGGAATCATTGGGTTATATAAAGTAGTGGGGAATCCTAAAATTAGGGCACATGCTCAGAAGGTGCAGCAAACCACCTTAATTTGGCTATTTTTCAGCTTAATTGCCATAACTAATTTTCCTGCCTATTACCGAATAAACTTTGTCTTATTATTACCTCCACTAGCCTATCTTGGACTCAATCTCTTTTATTTAATTAAAAAAAATTGGCAAAGGGAGCTCATATTATTGACTTTAGTGGGGTCAGTTGTGCTTATTCATAGATTAGATTATGTGAATAACCCGCATCAGAGAATAATTCCGATCAGTGGGCAAAAACTACTCATATTAGGCCCTGAAATTGAAGAATACCTGCACAATGAAATGGCAGGTCCATTTGTGAATTGGGATTTAGCGAAACCCCTACTAAATCAATTGAATTCGTATAAAAACGTGATTATCGTCCAGGAATACTTCACGAAAGACCAACCCAATTACATCTACGATTCTGAAGGATATTTTACCAAAATCTCGCAATATATTCCCTCCATCACGGATCAATATAAGCTTGTCAGTCCTAAACTTTACAAAAAGAGATAAGATTAGCAGCAAGAAATCTTGTTTACTCTGCCTTGGTGACGACCTCCTTCAAATGGAGTATCTAAAAACACCTGCAAACAAGCTTTTGCTTCTTCTAAAGAGATAAATCGTACGGGAAGGCATAACACATTCGCATCATTGTGTTGACGAACCAAAGCAGCCACCTCTGTATTCCAAGCCAAACCTGCGCGTATACCTTGGTGCTTATTAGCCGTAATTGCCACGCCATTCGCGCTTCCACATAATAATAAACCAAAACTTACCTCCCCTTTTTCTACCGCATCTGCTACAGGATGTGCAAAATCGGGATAATCTACAGAGTCAGCAGAATAAGTACCACAATCTTTTACTGAGATGTCTTTGGCCTCTAAAAAAGCGATCAAAGCATTCTTGTAATCAAAACCAGCGTGGTCACCGCCTACTGCGAAACTTAAGGGAGTATTCATAAAATTGTAATTTATTTTTTGCAAAGGTAAACGGTTTAGTCCTACATTTAGGAAACAAATAGTAAAAATATGACGGAGAAAAACTGGAAAGAAGAAGAAGAGAAAATTAAACAAGCTTTTGGCGACAAAACCTGGGCTCAGATTAAATCAGAGGAGTCTTGGCGTATTTTCAAGATTATGAGTGAGTTCGTAGAGGGCATCGATAAATTATCAAAAATCGGCCCATGTGTATCTATTTTTGGATCTGCTCGAACGAGTCCAGAAAATCCCTATTATAAAGTAGCAGAGGAAATTGCGGCGAAATTAGTTCGCCACGGATATGGTGTCATCACCGGTGGTGGACCTGGAATTATGGAAGCGGGAAATAAAGGAGCTGCTAGCGAAAGAGGTCGTAGTGTAGGCCTGAATATCGAATTACCCTTTGAACAAACCCCCAATCCCTACATCGACTCAGATAAAAACATCAATTTCGACTTTTTCTTTGTGCGCAAAGTGATGTTTGTGAAGTACTCTCAAGGGTTTATCATTATGCCGGGTGGATTCGGAACGTTGGATGAGATGTTCGAATCGTTAACCCTTATTCAAACACATAAAATAGGCCGTTTCCCAGTTGTATTAGTCGGAAAAGACTATTGGGGAGGATTAATCGACTGGATGAAAAAGACCATGGTGGCCGCAGGAAATATTCACGAAGAAGATTTGGAATTATTTGCCCTTGTGGACACGCCTACAGAGGCCGTTCGCGTAATTGACGATTTCTATGCGAAGTACTTATTGAAACCTAATTTTTAGTTTTTAGCGAAAAAGGTTTTTATATCTGCCAAAGACAAAGCATTCAACGTCAACTCTTTTAAAAGCCCCCCATTTCGCCCTACTTTTACCCCCCATTCCATATCCTGTAAACCGGCGATGGCATGGGCATCAGGATTGATGGAAACAAACACTCCTTTATCCATCGCCTCATAGATGTGACGCCAGTCCAAGTCCAATCGATACGGACTGGCATTTAATTCAATGCTAACCCCATTCGCCTTACAGGCATCTAAAATTTTAGACATCAGCAAAGGAAACCCAGGTCTTGCCAGTAACAATCGACCCGTCGGATGTCCCAAAATAGAGGTATATGGATTTTCAATGGCTTTCATTACTCTAGGCATCGCTTTCTCTAAATCCATAGTCAAACCGGCATGAACGGAGGCCACCACATAATCAAAAGAAGATAAAACAGAGGCATCATAATCCAAACTACCATCTGGTAAGATATCTGCTTCGATCCCTTTTAATACCTTAAAATCAGTCCACTGTGCATTTAATTGATCTATTTCTCCGTGTTGACGAATCACATCTTCTTCTTTCAATCCACCCGCATAGGCGGCATATTTTGAGTGATCGGCGATGCCAAAATAGCTCAAACCTAAAGCACGGCAGGCTTCGGCCATTTCTGCCAATGTATTCTTTCCGTCTGAATAGGTAGAGTGATTGTGTAAACATCCACGTAAATGAGCGTGTTGAATTAAAGCTTTGCCTCCGTGCTTAGCATGCCAATCAAATTCCTGTAAGCCCTCTCGCATCTCAGGCACGATATAGGGCAATTGTTGAGAATCATAGATCACTTTGTCATTTGATAGCTCTTTTCCCCCAAAACGCTCATAAAAATTAACTTGAGCCAAATGTTCAGGAGAAGCAGATAAAGCAAAAAGTTTCGATATAAACTCAACTGAAGACGCAAAATGTATCTCAATCGGTACCAAGTGACCCTTAGCAAAGCCTCTCCACGTAAAAGGT
The DNA here is from genome assembly GCA_903837305.1 of uncultured Cytophagaceae bacterium. Taxonomy (GTDB): domain Bacteria; phylum Bacteroidota; class Bacteroidia; order Cytophagales; family Spirosomataceae; genus Aquirufa. Next base: position 6,951 of record CAILUB010000100.1, on the reverse strand, counting down.
GAAGATTCCTTCAAATCTTCCTCCAGGATATCAACCGCTTGCAATAAGCCAGATGCACCAAAAAGATCCTCCGTTTCCACTAAAAAAACCAAGGAATTAATCACCTCACAATGGCGGCGCAATTCACCTGCGATGGCTACTTCTTTAAATAAGGTGCTTAATACTTGTGCTATTTCCTCCGCTAGATCCTGCGCCTTATTGATTCGTAATTTGCTCGAATTTGATTTTATAAAATGGATATTTAACGTAACACTTTCCACCAAAGCTCCACCAAAACCTTTTAAATTTGCTAGACGACCATCTTCACAAGCCGCCAATAAATCGTCGATTTCAGTAATTTGTAATTCTTGCCAAATAGTCCTTACCTTTTTAGGACCTAAACCTTTAATCTTCAATAGGGTAAGTAAACCAGGTGGCGTTTGTTCGATAATCTGCTCTAAATCAGGACAAGTACCTGAAGAGGCGACGTCTTTAACAAGTTGAACCACCACTTTGCCTACCCCTGGAATGGCTAACAATTGGTCTTCAGGCAAAGAAGAAATCAAACCCGGAAATTTATCGAGACCTCGTGCGGCAAAAGCTAGATTTTTGCTCTTGAATTCATTTACTCCATGTAAATCCCACAACTTTACTAATAACTCGAGCGCATCAACGATTTGATCATTATCCATAGACAAATATAAACTAAAATAAAGTGGCTCCCTCCTTCGCTAATAACCATTCCTTCCGCCACAATCCGCCACTGTATCCCACAAGTTTACCTGAGGAACCAATGACGCGGTGGCAAGGATGGAAGAGTAAAATCGGATTCTGACCATTGGCAGTACCTACTGCCTGGGCTCCTTTCGGTATATCTATGCGCTTGGCAATTTCAGCATAGGTTGCAGTGGAACCAGTCGGAATTTCTGTTAAAGCAGACCACACTTTTTGTTGAAAGGATGTTCCGACAGACGGATCAATCCGATAATTTTGTAGTATACCCGTATCAAAATAGGATTGTAAATATCCTTTAATCTGCTGAATTTCAATAGGATGATGTAGAATTTCTACCTCTTCTTGCTCTACAAAATAACAAGAGCGCAAACCAGCATCGGCTAATTCCACGCGTAAAATTCCAATCGGACTAGAGAAATAAAATTCTGAGTTCGCCATAAGACCTCAATTTCCCACAAAAAATGGTAAATTTCCAATAATTAAGAGGCTATTATTGGAAATTTTAAAAATTATCAATGATTTGGAAAATCAAAACAAGAATAAAATTCTAAATTAAAACCAAATCAAGCATTTTAACGTATAACATTATGAATTTCTCCTTTAGCAACTACAATACAGAAGGTTTTTTCGATGAAATGTTCGATGAGAACGGGGGTGTCCGCGCTGGTTATGAACATTTTAAAGAACGTGTCGAACAACTCTCTAAAGAAGAATTCTTACGCCGACAACAGTCGGCAGAAAGAGCCTTAATGGCCATGGGCATCACGTTTAATGTATACTCAGAAAATGAAGGAACAGAACGTATCATGCCCGTGGATATCATCCCACGTATTGTGGAAGCAAAAGAATGGGAAAAAATTGAAAAAGGATTAATACAGCGAATCACCGCCTTAAATTTGTTTTTGAATGATATTTACTCAGACCAAAAAATCATCAAAGACGGAATCATTCCAGCCGAAGTCATACACTCTTCTAAAGACTTTTTAAAAGCATGCATTGGCATTAAACCACCTAAAAACATCTATATCCATATTACTGGCACCGATTTAATTAGAGGAGCTGATGGAGAATATATGATTTTGGAAGACAACCTGCGCTGCCCATCCGGTGTTTCGTACATGATGGAAAACAGGGAATTACTTAAACAAACCTTTCCAGAGGTAGTCGCAAAATCACAAATCAGATCCATTTCTGATTACCCGAATAAGTTATTAGAAATGCTACGGTTCATCAGTGACCGTCCAGATCCTACGGTGGTGGTATTAACGCCAGGTATTTATAATTCAGCGTATTTTGAGCACTCCTACCTCGCCCAACAAATGGGTGTAGAATTGGTTGATTCACGTGATTTAGTCGTTCATGAAGGTTATGTAAAAATGCGCACCACTAAAGGCTTCCAAATTGTCGACGTCATATACCGCCGCATAGATGATACATTTTTAGATCCAAAGGCCTTCAACCCGGACTCGATGATTGGAATCCCAGGCATTTTCGAAGTGTATAAAAATGGCAAAGTCGCCATTGCAAATGCTCCGGGTACCGGTGTAGCCGATGATAAAGTAATTTATGCCTACGTTCCTCGAATCATTAAATACTATCTAAACGAAGAACCCATCATTCAAAATGTGAAGACCTACATTTGTTCTGAGGAAGAGGACCGCAACTATGTGTTAGCAAACATTGAGAAATTAGTGGTAAAAGAAGCAAATGAGGCAGGTGGTTATGGTATGTTAATTGGGCCAAAATCTACCAAAGAAGAACAAGAAAAATTCAAAGCTTTAATCCTAAACAATCCGAGAAATTATATCGCGCAACCTACCATCTCTTTATCACGTGTTCCTTGTTTGATCGAAGATCATGCAGAAGGTCGCCACGTGGATCTCAGACCCTATATTCTGTATGGCGATGGAGTGAATGTGATGCCCGGGGGGTTAACCCGTGTAGCTTTGAGAAAAGATTCGCTTGTAGTTAATTCGTCGCAAGGGGGTGGGTCGAAGGATACGTGGGTTATGTATTAATACAGTAGGGTCTAATTCGTTGAAAATTCAAATAAATTCGCCCCTCAAACAGTAGACAGTGGTCAGTAGAATTTAGAGTAAAGATTAGAGAGTATAGAGTAGAGATGGTTAATTTTATCTTTACTCTATACTCTCTAATCTAAAAACTACTGATTACTGTCCACTATTTATCATAAAATTTATGGGTATAATTTTCCCTTTATTTGGAATTTTCACATCGTTTATTCTGATCTATTACTTAAGTTCACTCAATAGATCAAATGCATTCTTAGCACTTTTTTTCTTGTGCTGCAATCTAATTGTCCTCGTATATTATGGACTGCATTATACGGTTGATCCATTTTGGGAAGGCATTTGCTTCGTTCACTGGCTTCCGCTTTCCTTCCTATTAGGTCCTTTTTTGTTTTTTTATGTCAAAACAATGGTGACTAATAATCATAAATTAGAAAAAGTAGACTTTCTGCATCTGATCCCAGCAGCATTTATTGTGATTAATTGTCTGCCATTTACGACACTTCCATTTGAGGAAAAATCAAGAATTGCACATGAAATAGTTAATGTAACGCTGAAATATTCACTTGATTTTCAATTTGTTTCATTTGAATTTATTCTCATTTCCAGGTCCCTGCATTTAATCGCTTATTGCCTTCTATCCTTGATCTATTTTACCATTTATTCGAAAAAAACGAAGGTGAATTTTGGTCAGTTATCCACGAATCATGCCATACTAAAAAGGTGGATTTATTTACTATGTGCTATTCAGTTTGTCATTTCGAGCAATAGTGTTTTACATATTTTGCATGTTGTAGGTATTTATTTTGATTTTGAAAGCGAGGCCTACACGAAAATTTTCACCTCGAAGAACCATTACTTAACAGTGGCAGGTGGTGGATTTTTTCTACAGAATTTATGCCTGTTTTTGTTTCCCAAAATTCTCTATGGAAACGTCTCCTTCATCCCAGACACATTAAATGGCAGTTTATTCAGTGACATCAGGTCAAATCTCCCTAAGAAAAGAAAACCCGTAGAAATTAATTTTGAGATTGATGAGGAATTAGCCAGCTACCTAATCAGTCGTCCTTTCACAAAAAAGGAATTCTCCATCGCTCAGACAGCTTTTGATTTAAAAATCCCGGAAAGGACGCTTTCTCTCTATTTTAATACGCACTTAGGTATGTCATTTAGCGATTGGAAAAAGAAATTGCGTATAGACTACGCTATTGAAATGATTAAATCAGGTGATTCCAAAAAAATCACCATTGAAGCCATTTCATCCAATGCAGGATTTGCCTCGAGATCGAAATTCATCGATGCCTTCAAGGAACAAACGGGTATAACCCCATCAGCCTACATTAAATCTTTGGAAAAAAAGTAAATATCGATCTTGTTACACCATTCCTACTGACTCATTCCCTCCGGACTGACCACTGTCCACTGACACCATATCCATCAAAAAAGGGGCAAATGCCCCTTTTTTGATTCCATCTTTATGCTTTACATCTATACTCTCTACTCTCTTATCTCTACTCTCTACTCTTGATTGCGTAGTATATCCTCCAGCCTCTCTCTTCTCCGAATCACCCGCGCAACACCCCCATCCACTAACACCTCAGCAGGTAAATAACGGGAATTATAATGCGAAGCCATCGTAAAGCCATAGGCTCCAGCATTCGCTAAGGCAATGATATCGCCTTCTTTCACTTCATTTAATAGGCGTTCATTTTCTTTCCCTTTCAAGTCAAACGAGAAGGTATCGGTTTCACAGATATAACCCGTCACCCGATATTGTTCTTGCTTCGAAGAATCTTGATTCGAGGCATTGAAAATGTAGTGGTAAGAACCATACATCATGGGGCGAATTAAATGATTCAAGCCAGAATTTATCCCCACAAATGTTTTTATGGGATCGCGTTTTACTACATTGGTTTCTGTTAAGAAAGTACCTGATTCACTCACTAAAAACTTACCAGGTTCAACCCAAAGACGTAGTTCGCGGCCGTATTTTAGGCAGAAAGCACGAAAAGCGTTGCTCATGATTTGGCCTACTTCTTTCATGTTTACTCCTGGATCTTCTGGAGAATAGGGAACCTTGAATCCGCCACCAAGATCGATGATTTGCAAATCCTTGAAGTCATAGGCAAAGTCAAAAAGGGCTGATGCAGCCTGCTCGAAGGTCTTTCCGTCCTTGATATCAGAACCGGTATGCTGGTGTAAACCAATCACATTGATTTTATATTTTTCAACTAGGGCTAAAATCTCTTCTTTTTGGTGGATCGAAATACCAAATTTCGATTCCGGGTGAGCCGTCATAATTTTTTCATTTCCACCTCCAAAAACGTGAGGTTTAATGCGAATCATACAAGGCTGGGAGGAACCGTATGTTTGGCCAAATTTTTCCAATACTGATAAATTATCGAGGTTGACGATTGACCCTTTGGAAACCGCATATTCAATCTCAGAAAAATGAACTCCTGATGGCGTAAATGTTATGTTAGATCCTTCGTATCCGGCGATCAAACCTAACTCTAATTCCTGTGGTGATACCACATCCATATCGACCCCATTCTCGCGCATTAAGCGTAAAATGGACAAATTCGTGTTCGCCTTCGCGGCATATTTTATAGTCAAATCAATTCCTTCAAAAGCACCTCTCAAAACCGAGATTTTTTCCCTAATTTTGTCGGCATCGTATACATAGAGTGGTGTACCAAATTCTTTGGCCAAATCTGTTAAAGGAATGTTCTGAATTGAATAATATGCCATAGCGAAATTTGTAAGCCACAAAGATACTAATCTAACGAATATGAAAAGAATATTAATCGCCTTATTACTCCTTGCACCGCTATTTGTGAGTGCACAAATCAAGAGTGGTCCGATGTTAGGCTATTCTGAAATGAAGGAAGTATTGGTTTGGCTTCAAACCGAAAAACCAGCTAATGTGAGTATAAATTACTGGGAAAAAGGGGATAAAACGATTCATAAGACGGATCCTGTATCTACAGAAAAATCAAACGCCTACATCGCACGCATCATCGCTGATGAGGTAACAATGGGCAAGAAATACGAATACGAGGTACTGGTGAATGGCAAAAAAATAGCCATTGATTATCCGCTAGAATTCCAAACGCAGGAACTTTGGCAATACCGCAAAGATCCTCCTGCTTTTTCTTTCCTTTTCGGAACGTGTAACTATGTAAATGAAGAAGCAACGGATCGCCCTGGACGTCCTTATGGTGGCGCAGATGAGGTTTATGCATCGATGTACGCAAAGAAAGCTGATTTTATGTTGTGGGGCGGAGATAATTTCTATTACCGCGAACCCGATTATACCAGAACGGGGATGATCCATCGAAATGATCATGCACGTGCGGTTAAATCCATTCAACCCCTACTCGGAAGTGTGCACCAATACGCCATTTGGGATGATCATGATTATGGCCCAAATGATGCAGACCGCTCTTTTACGATGAAATACACGTCCTTAGAGATGTTCAAAATGTATTGGGGAAATCCAAATTTTGCCTTTCCCAACGAAGGTATTACCGGAAAATTCCAATGGGCGGACGTCGAATTCTTCCTAATGGATGACCGTTGGAACAAGGCACCAAACGAATTAAATGACCCAAATAAAGATTACTGGGGTCCTAAGCAAATGACTTGGTTATTAGATCAATTGTCTACCTCTAGAGCCAGTTTCAAAATAATCGTCAACGGAGGTCAGGTAGTAAGCCCTGCCAAAGTATTCGAAAACATGGCGAACTACGAGGCGGAGAGAACCTATTTATTGAAAGAATTAAAGAACCGTAAGATTCCAGGGGTCCTCTTTTTTACGGGCGATCGCCATATCTCAGATTTGAACAAATTAGAGCGCGAAGGCACCTACCCACTCTATGATTTGACGGTTTCTCCGATGACTGCTGGAAAGGCTGATGCGGTGAAGTTAGATTACAACGAGACCTTAGTTCCTGGAACTTTAGTTCAAGAAAGAGCCTTCTCTAAAATAGAGGTGACCGGTCCCTTAAAGGATCGCACGTTAACCATTACCCTTTTCAACGTGAAAGGAGAGGTTTTATGGACCAAAGAACTTAAATCCAATTTATTAAAATAAGCCATGGAAGTAGTATTAAATCGCTTAGATCAAGATTTTCATTTCGAGGCCAAAGGCTCCTCTCCCATACCCGTGCACATCGATGCGGCGGAAGGTATTGGTGGTCACAAT
>CAILUB010000099.1 GCA_903837305.1 uncultured Cytophagaceae bacterium | reverse complement strand
TAGAGGTGGAAGTGCATGATTTGCTTTTTACAGGTCAGGTGCATGCCACAGATGATTACAGTGCGTGTTTACATCTTATTTTCGAAGGAGATATTGTAGGAGGAATCCCGCTCATTCAAGCGGGTGAAACAACGGCTGATGATCTAGTATGGGTGCCCGTGGATAAAATCGCAGAATTAACTATTTATCCTTCTATCAACGACGCAATCCTAGATTATGTGCATACTGGAAAGAAAGGGCAATATCTGGGCACGCTTAAACAGATTTGGCTTTAATTTGGTTTCCTAGCAGTAAACCGATGAGTCCTGCAGCTAATCCATACCAAACTGCTGGAATTTCCGATGGGCTGATAAAGTGAAAATATCCCCAAAAAACCAATCCCAACACCATACTCAAATGACTTCCCCAGGGAGTCGTACGTTTCCACCAGAGACCGGCATTGAGTGGTATAAAGAGGGAAACAAGACTGAAGGCTGAGGCTTCTCCTACTAATTCGAAGATATTTTGACGTTCAATGGCCATAATGATGCAGGCTAATGTCACCAGCACTATGGAAATCCGAATAAATAATAACACGATTTTATCTGATGGACGCTTCATTAAAGGTTTCAATATATTTTCCCCTAATACGGAAGCAGGAGCTAAAATAGCCCCGGAAGTGGTACTCAATAAAGCGGATAAAAGAGCCCCTAAAAACAATACCTGCATGGCTCTTGGCGTAAATTTCATCACTAAGGTGGGGATCAATAATTCATCTTCTGAAAGCAAAGTAGGATATAATCGAACGGCAATGAATGCGATTAATAAGGGTAAGAGAGCCACCGTCAAGTACATGGCACCTGCAGCAATGCTGGCTTTTGCAGCAATTTTCTCATTCTTGGCAGACATCACCCGCTGGAAAATATCTTGCTGCGGAATAGAGCCAAAACCGATGGTGATCCAAGCTGCGCCATACACAAGCCAATCTTTCCAGGTGTTTTCTCGTGGGATGGCTCGAAAGAAGCCCTCGGGTTGGGTGGAGATGAGTTGATTTAAATCTGGGACTTTGGCCCATAACAAATAGGCTAAAAATAAGAGCCCAACGATTAGGATTATGTTGTGAAAAAAGTCCGTCACGGAGATCGACCACATGCCTCCTAGCAAGGTATAGGCCATGACTAATAAGGCGCCAATGATAATGCCTGTTTCAACTGAGATGGGCAATAAAAGATGCATCGTCAACCCTAAAGCCACTAATTGTGCAGAGATCCAACCGAAATACGACGGAATCATAATGATCGCCGAAAGCTTTTCTGAGAAGGCCCCAAACCGCAAACGGAAGTAATCACTAAAGGTCAAAACTGGTAGAGGATACAGTTTTCGAGCATAAATGGCTCCAACTAAAAATAGGCCGAGAGCAGCTCCAAAGGGTTCTTCAATAATAGCTAAAATACCACCATGAACGAATTCTTTAGGAGCTCCCAAGATGGTTTCGGACCCAAACCAGGTCGCAAAAGTCACCATCGTGGCTAAGGCAAAGGGTAAGGAACGTCCCGCTAACACGAAATCCTGCGTAGAGTGCACCTTTTTGCTGGCCCACCAGCCAACGGCCAGGTTCAGCGCAAGGTAAAAAATGACAAAGCCTACCAGCATTCTTTTGATTAAATTGAGCTCAAAAATACGAAAACCTTTTACCTTTAGTGTATGAAAAATTTCGCCTTTATATTCCTGCTGGCTTTGGTAGGTTGCCAAAGCTCCCATTTGCAGATAGCCTACACTGAATCTAGCCTAGCTCAGCGGGCCAGTGGCGTCATGATTAAGGACCTCGCGACCGGTAAAGTGCTTTTCGAGAAAAACGCAGATCAATATTTTATGCCAGCTTCTAATATGAAGCTACTGACCTTTTTACAGGCAAATCGAATATTAGGTAGCCAAATACCCTCCTTCAAATACCGCGAAACAAAAGATACCCTCTTTTTTTGGGGAACAGGGGACATTTCTAATCTTCATCCCACGATCAAAAATACCGCTTTACGCGATTTCTTAGCTGCCTCTTCGAAGGTTTTAGTCTATGGTTCTCCCTTAAAGCAGATTCCAGTGATGGGTTCTGGATGGGCTTGGGATGATTACAATGACCATTATTCGGCGGAGATTTCGGATATGCCCTTGTATGCAAACCTGGTCAATTTTTCGGCAGCAGCTAAGAGATGGCGAATAATGCCGGATGCTTTTGAGGCAGTTTCTAAGACGGGATCGACACAGGAGGTAAGAAGAAATCGCCTAAGTAATCAGTTTGAGTTGCCGGTAGTACAGACCCAGAAATATCCATCCCAAGACGTGCCATTCATTACTTCCCCTGAAATGACGGCCTTTCTTTTGACCGATACACTACATAAATCAGTAGAGACGATGCCACTGGCAGTTCATCCAGATGCGCGGATTTTCTATGCTGGGAAGATGGATAGTTTATACCTGCCTATGTTGCATGAAAGTGATAATTCAGTGGCTGAGCAGTTGCTCGTGATGATCGCCGCAGAGAAAGGTTGGGATCCGACTACAGTAATTGAAAACTTAAAGAAAGAGCCTGGTAATGAATTTCTGAAGGATATTCGCTGGGTCGATGGATCCGGATTATCGAGGTATGATTTATTGAGGCCAAAGGATTTCATCTACATTCTAGAGACGCTAGCTAAAGAAGTTGCTCCTGATCGATTGTATACTTTGCTGCCAGAAGCGAGTAAGACCGGAACCATGCGCAATGTGCAAGATCTGAATCCGGGTGTTCGCATTTGGGCGAAATCGGGTTCATTTGGGAATACCTATGACCTTTCTGGGTATTATTTGACCAAAGAAGGTAAAACACTTGCCTTCTCCATATTATCTAATTTAGGCAATACCTCTGTTAAGGAAATTAAGAATTCGGTGGTGGAGTTTTTGAAAGCCATTCACTAAAATAGAGTAGAGATAATAGAGTATAGAGAAGAGATAAAATCTCGAGTTAAACCATCTATAATCTCTACTCTATACTCTATTATCTCTACTCTCCATTCTTCGATAGACTAAATAGCTCACCCCCACAAACCCCACCACATACACCACACTACCCAGATTCGTCACCAAGGTTCCGATCAAAAACAGGGATGAAATGATGACTAATATCCAAGGCAACACTGGGTAGCCCCAAGCAAGATAAGGTCGTTTTAAGTTCGGTTCAGTCACGCGAAGGCGCAATAAGGAGGCGAATCCGGCTAAATAACTAGCCACGAAAAAGAAGGTTGCGATATCAGAAAGGCGTTCGTTTATTTCCTTGCCTGCTAATAAAAAAATGCAAGCGGAGAAAACGGTTAAATGGGTCGCTGTCGTAGGGGAGCCTGCTGAGTTCACTTTTTCGGCTTGTTTAAAAAATAGACCGTCACGGCTCATCGAATAAATAACGCGCGGGGCAAACATCACTTGCGTGTTTAAGATGCCTAAAATGCTGAGCATTAAAAAGACCGTAATCCAACGACCCATATCTGCTCCAAATAACAACTTCATGGCATCTGCTGCCGCTAATTTACTCGTTGAAAGTGTTTCAAGGGGTAGGCTGTACAGGATGCCGACGTTGATTAATAAATAGATTACCGCGACGGTGATGACGCCAATAAACATCGATTTTGGCATCGATTTAACAGGATCTTTATTCTCTTCTGTGAAATAACTGGCTGTATGCCAGCCGTCAAATGCATAAAAGATGGACAACAAGGCCGTCATGATGCCAGTCGTTAAAGGTAATCCCGTGGGTGCTGTAGTTTTCTGCAAGAAAACGCCACCATCACCGTATGCAAAACAGATGGCTATGAAAATCATCAAGGCGACAGCTTTAATGCCGCTGAGCCATTCTTGGGATTTGCCAGCCATGACGACGCCTAGTTGATGGAAAAACCACAACAGAGCAAGAATTCCGATGGCACAATAAACTAAATAGGGGCTTAAACTGGGGAAAACGATGATGAGGTATTCACTGAAAGTATAGGATCCGAAGCCTAAGGCGGTGACGGTTCCTAGCCAGCTCGTGAGGCCCACTAAGAATCCTATGTAGCGGCCAAATGCACGTTCTGCATAGCCATACCAGGAACCTGCTTTGGGAATCGATAAGCTTAACTCCAAAAGGCAACTTACACCTAGTAAAGCATAAAGGGCTACTAAGGCCCATAAACTAAGAATTAAGGCGGGATCATGCAAAGAGGCAGCAATGGGCCCTGGTTTACGCAAGATGCCGGTTCCAACGGTTCCGCCGAGTGTGACAGCGACGCCGAAACCTGTGCCTAAGACTTTCCAGAGCTTATTTTCCATTCAATATGTATTGACCTACGGTAGGGAAGTGGTCGGAGTATTTTATGTTTCGCAGGGTTTGGAAATTGACAGCTTTCCATTCGTCTGAGAAGAATTGATCGTCAATGCGAACTAAATAGGGGCTGCGATTTAAGGTAAAACCAAAGCCGGATCCCGCTTCTTCAAAGGAATTTTTCAAGCGTTCTCGAATCGTTCCATAGGCCCAGCCAGATGGCGTTTCATTTAAATCACCTACCACTATGATGGGATAGGGGCTTTTTTGGATAAGGCGATTGATCTGATCCATCTCCTTTTTGTGCTCAATAAAGCCCTTGCGGAGTGAGGAAATGATACCGCGTCCTTCTTTTTTCGCATCCGTATAATCTTGTAATCTAATTTTAGACGTTACTTTATTCACTCGAATTCCCATCGACCAAAGCTGCAGATTAATTACCCTAATCGTATCTTGATCTTTTACGATATCGGTTAACAAATAGCCGTTCGCTGAATTATCAAATTGCACACCTTCTTCGTGGATGATGGGGTATTTTGAAAATACGACAAGCCCCATTTTTTCGTGGGTATCAAATAATTGCTTTTTCAGTGGAATGAAGGCGTAGTGTGGGTATTTTTCCTTCAAGAAAGAGACCGTGTGGTAGGCCTTGCGATCCGAATGGGAATAGAATTCCTGAAAACATTTGATGTCCGCATCGTAATCACGGATGAATTTTTTGAGATCTTCTAGCTCTTCTTTTTTGGCCTCATACTCATTTGAATACATGCCAAAAACATTATAACTCATCACTGTCAACGGTTTTTGTAAGGTGGCCACCGTTGAATTGAAACTAATCGTTCTCCCGATAAATCCATAGCCGAGCAACAGGACGATCAAGGGTAAAAGCGCTCGCTTCGCTCGCTGAAAAACCCAATAAATCAACGAGAAGAAGCACAATAATTGCGCGTATGGCATGGTCATCATGATAAAGCCGGCAAACCAATGCTCTACGATGAGAGAATAACTTAATAGATAGGTCAAAAGCGTGTAAAGGCATAATGGCAGGGTGCCTAACCAGATCAAGGAAGAGATGATTTTTTTCTTTAACGGTGCCTTCGTATTTCGCTTAGCCATGTCCAAAGATACACATTGTCTTGCATTTTATAAATTTTCAAAAGAGGTTTGGGTTATTTCAAAATATTTTCTAATTTTGCAATCCCTTTAGGAAAGAACAATTTTAAATACTAGATACGATGGCAAAGGTTTGTCAAATTACAGGACGCAAAACTCAAGTAGGAAACAACGTTTCTCACGCTAATAACAAGACTAAGCGTAAGTTCTACCCGAACTTACAGACTAAGAAATTTTTCTTAGAGTCAGAAGGTGTTTGGGTT
>CAILUB010000098.1 GCA_903837305.1 uncultured Cytophagaceae bacterium | reverse complement strand
TAGAGGGACTAACTATTGCATTGAATGCCTATTCAAATAATTTGGAGTATAAAGTAGATGGAGGTCAATTTTCATATGGGCCGGACAAATTATCCAAATTTACTTACTCCTCTGCATCAGGAGAATTAATCGAATTTACTTCAGAATATGAGGTACCTACGATCAAAAAAAAGCGGTTTGTCCAAGTTTTAGAAAAGGGGAAATACTCCTTACTATTTCATCCCTATAAAGTCATGACAGATGATCCATCGGCTACCTATGGTGCACAAGCAGCAAAGGTTTTTCAAGACGAACAAGATGTTTTCGTAGCAATTGATGGAAAGGTTTATCTATTGAAAAACAAAGAAAAAATACTGAAAGAGGTATTTGGTACTGATGCAGAAAAAGCAATTACTTTTATCAAGACCCAAAAGGTGAATTTCAAGGAAATGAACGAATTGAAAGCACTTATTCAAGAATTAAATAAGAAGTAGTCATTAAATCTACGGAATAATGGCATAAACTTCCATTTGTTTATGCATCACCTTAAACCAAAGAGGGGGAATAAGGGCGAGTAATATCATTCCTGGATATCCGGTAGGCATTTGGGGAGCATCGTCCATGTGACGCAGAATTTGGTACTTTCTAGAGGCCAAATAATGATGATCACTATGTCTGCTCAATTCGAACAACGTTAAGCGTCCTAGTACATGATTACTGTTCCAGCTATGAGCTGGTTTCACACGCTCATAGGAAGTCTTTGCTTGTTTTCGTTGCAATCCATAATGCTCGATGTAATTCACCGTTTCTAATAGGGCTGCACCTATAAAGGCAGCAACCACAAAGCAAGCAAGAACAAAGCCTCCGAACGTATAATAAATAAGTCCTAATAGAGTAAATTGAATCACCTGAAATAAGGCCATCTCATTGAAAATTTTGTTTTTCGATTCTGCAATGGCAATCTGCCAAGCCTTTCGTTGCGTTCCTGTAAAAGTTTGAATCAAAAAAGCGTATAAATTCTGCCTATAAAAGGCCGTACTTGGATCCTCTGACGTTGCAACATGTTTATGATGTCCTTTATTGTGTTCAATAAAAAAGTGCATATAGAGGCTGGTAAGCAATAGAACTTTGGCAAGAAATTGCTCAAATTTAGTTACCCGATGACCTAACTCATGCGCCGCATTAATTCCAAAAGTCCCACACAACAAACCCATCGTTACCACTCGACCAGCCGTATCAAAAATAGAAAGTCCCTGATTTAAACTAGTTAAAAACAAATACAAGGCTCCTAATTGCATGGGAATGGTTAACCATAAGACCAAATCAAAAAATAGATTTGATTTCGCCGCCTTCTCCTGCTCTTCTGATAGATTATCCGAATTAGGCACTATGAATAATTCACAAATAGGAATCACAAAAAAAAGATAGACTAAGGGTATCCAACAATAGAAACCACTCTTTGCAAATGCGAAATAAGCTAATATAAACAAGAAATAAGGGGTTAAATAGCGCAGTGGACGCATCAATTAAATTTTAGAGTGTTTCCTTTAACTTTACAATTTTATTTCGAATTTCTGACCTATCCGATTCTTTAAATCGACGAACAAAATCTATGGCAATAGCTAATATACCGATAAAACAAAAAAGTCAGGACCTCTCAGTCCTGACTTTTTTAAAATAATGCTAGCTATTAATAACCATCATTTTGCTTAAGGGTAGCTTTCCCTCCTTTTTGTGAGTTTAAAATCTCATCGATTGGAAGAGGGAAATAATTATTCTTTTTCGGGTCAAATGCTTTACCAGCTAAATAACCTCTTTTAGAAATAGTTCTTCCAGTTAAGTCTATACCTGATACCGACTCCTTAGGAATGTACATCTTGTTTAAGAAATCAGCTGCAATTCCCCAACGAACTAAATCGAAGAAGCGGTGACCTTCCATGGCAAATTCTAAACGGTTTTCCATGTAAACAGCGTTTAGCGCATAATCTTTACCTTTAGATGCAAAGGTACCAGCTGGGTAAGGATTAACACTATAGTTTACGGATGCGTCTTGGACTTTACTTGTTTTTGCACGGTTACGAATCATATTTACATATTCTTCCGCTTTCGCTAGATTATTCGCTTCTGCTTCAATCTCAGCTAACCATAAAATTACCATTGACAATTTAAAAAGACGGTAATTATTATTTACCGAACGACGGCTTGTAGAGTGAGTCGAACTTCCTTCATCTGCTACATAATACATCCATTTTTTTCCGGTATAAGGACCTGCATAATTTTGATCACGAATCCATGTCGAACCTGGCATTTTACCCCAATCTAAGAAGTTTACACCACGACGTCCTACAGTCCAATCTAGTCTTGGATCCCTGGTGCGGATACATCTAATGTAAAAGCAGCTGAAGCAATAACACCTTGATCGTTCGGTAAATCTACCTCATTATATGTGTCTTTAAGACCTGCTTTATCACTACCAATCATTGGAAGTCCCTCAGCGGTAGTTTTAAATGCATTCACGAGGTTTTGTGAAGGCTGATAAAATCCGCAACATCCACGACCAGGAGCAGTTGCACTATATGGCCAGTTTAAGTTATCTCCTGCGTTACCATTATTACCTGTAGAACCATCGTTCACAGAAAATTGAACTTCAAAAATAGACTCCGCATTATTGTTCGTCGTATTTCTGTAGTTGTCGTGGTAATCAACCAGCTTTTTACCAGAATTATTTAAAATATCCTCCAATAGAGGCTTAGCTAAGCTAAATTTCCTTTGAAACATATACGCTTTGGCAAGATATGCCATAGCAGCCCACTTCGTAGCTCTTCCTTTTTGAGATTGCGTCGCTGGAAGATTTTTCATAGCAAAATCGAAATCTGCCTCGATGTTAGGCCAAATATCTTTATCATTTGCAACTTTTGTAGAATTAGGATCCTCCCGGTTGTAGGTTTTTTCGTCTACATAGGGAATCATGTTCCACATCTTCTTTCCTTCGAAATGGTAGTGCCCACGCAAGAAACGTGCTTCCGCTTCTACCTGAGTTTTCTCTGCGGCAGTCATGTCCTTCACCTCAGCACTTCTAGATAATAAAATTGCTTCATTCGCACGAGCTATACCATCGTACGTGTGTTGCCACTTACCATTAAAATAGGTGTTTTCCGCAAACCAAGTGAATTGCTCAATAAAGCTTTGCTCTGGCTGATCACCAGCATCAGTACCTTTTACAGCATCACCAGATGTAATACCACCAAAAACGTAGTTTGAAATGGTGGATTGACGTCCTGTATTTCCTGCACCCACTCCATCTAATAAAGAATAAGCCCCAATTAAGGTTGCATTTACTCCACTTTTATTAGACAGAGATGTTAGAGATGCGGCTCCTTGAGGTTCTACCTCGAGAAACGACTCTGAACAAGAAAAGTTTATTCCAACTGTCGCAACTAATGCGAATATGATTAACTTTTTCATTTTTTATCTGATTTATTTCAAATTATAATTAATTAAAATCCTACTCTTAAACCTATGTTGTAAGATTTAGCTACAGGGAAAGCTCCCTCATCAATACCCATATGAATATCTTGGTTATCAGCCCCTGAATTTCTAATGTTGATATCCGGATCTAAACCTTTGTATTTAGTTAAAGTCAATAGGTTTTGTCCTTGAACATAAATTTGCATCGAACTTAACTTGATCTTCTTTAACACACTAGTAGGTACACTGTAAGTTAACTGAACGTTCTTAATACGCATGTATGAACCATCTTCAACAAAATAAGTTGAAATTTGCTGACTGAAGGTATCATTAGCATTCAAGCGAGGCAATTGAGCATCATCCCCTTGTTTCTTCCAAGAGTTATACAACATATCTGTCGAACGGTTTCCTTGGAATGTATTAAAGTCTGTCCAGTACTTCAAGTAATTAAAGATTTCATTCCCTTGAACCCCTTGAGCAAATACAGTGAAATCCCAATTTTTATACCCTAAATTAAGGTTCAAACCATACGTAAAGTCTGGGTGAGGATTACCAATAACAGTTCTATCTGACGCATTAATTTTGCCATCAGGTACTCCATCTGGACCACTGATATCTTTAAATTTGAAAACACCAGCGCGAGTGTAACCAGGAATTTGCGTAGCTGCTGCAGCCTCTGCATCATTCTTAAGTACTCCTTCCACTACATAGCCGAAGAAACTAGCAATAGGCAATCCAGCTCTAGTTAGTGAAATAGCTGGTAGACGTGTTGTAAATCCAAAGATCGAAGCCTTAGGGTCGTCATTCAACTTCACTACATTGTTCGTGTACTGGCTAATTTGTCCCGAGATAGCGTATCTTAATTGACCAATTTGATCTCTATAGGATACGTTTAAATCGATACCCGTATTATTAACTTCCCCAATATTGACATAAGGGATACTTGCCGTTCCAGATGATCTTGGAATAGGTACTTGCGTTAACATATCGGATGTAGTACGTGTATACCAATCGAAAGCAATATCCAATTTGTTATTTAGTAAACTTGCATCTAAACCGATGTTCGTGGATGTGTTTGTTTCCCAACGGCCATTTGGATTACCAAATTGCGCGATATCAAAACCAGAGGTAATTGCATTACCCGCTCCACCAATGTCATAGGCATTGTTGTTCGGATCTGGTGTAAACAATGTGTACGCATTATAAACGTTTGGAATCAACTGATTACCCGTTTTACCCCATCCACCACGAACTTTTAAATCGTTTAAGAATGTCAATTCTTTCATAAACGCTAATTCCGATAGACGAGCTCCCACTGAGAATGCAGGGAAAACTCCATAACGGTAAGCTGGTGAGAAACGAGAAGAACCATCTCTACGTAGCGTAAAGTCCGCTAATAAAAAATCCTTGTACGAATAATTTAATTTTCCGAATTGAGAAAATAATGCAGTAATGGTTGCTCCTGATCCCGCGTTGGTAAGACCTGCTGCTGAACCCATATTCAAATAACGATAAGATGGATCATCAAAAGCGAAGGTGCTTCGCTGAGCACTGAAACCAAATCCATAAGTAGATACTGATTCTGTACCTACTAATAAGTTAATATCATGATCGCCTAACTTTTTTGCGTAATTCAAGGTGTTATACCAAGTGATTGCTTTATCATAGCTGTTTGACACCGTTAAGCTATTTGTATTACGCGCCTCAGCTGCTTCGATATCGCGGTTGAAAAAAGCAGACTGATTATAGTTGTTGTATTCAAATCCAAGGCTAGTACGCGCTTTTAAATCTTTCATGATTTCAACTTCTGCGAATACGTTACCGAAGATACGAGTTGATGTTATTGGGTTATCTTTCTCTCTCCATTGGCGGGCTAAAGGATTAGGTGCATTACCCAAGTTAGGACCACGTGGACCGGCAAAACCATTTAAGTCAGATAAATTTGAACCACCTAAAGCTTTAGGTCCACCCGTAATGTCAAACACTGGGATGATAGGTTGAATACGAACTGCGAACATTATCGGGTTAGACTCACTATTGTTTCCAGAAGGAATACCAATACGCTCTTCATAGGCTACAGTAACGTTCTCTCCGAAGGTAATGGCTCCCTTTTTGAATTCTGTATTTGCACGAACAGAGTAACGCTTGTAACCTGTATATTTCAAAATACCCTCTTGATCGAAATAACTTCCTGATATAGCATATTTACCATTCTTCGAACCACCAGTTGCTCCTAATTGATAACTAGAGATTCTAGCAGAACCAAAAATCTCACGCTGCCAATCTGTTCCTTCTTTGTTAGCCTTTGTAATGTTGAAAGCAGTCTTACCTAAGTTAGGATCCGCAATATCATTAGTGTAGGTAATGTTAGAAGGCAATGCTCCATAAATGTTAGGATAGATATAATCCGCAATGGTCTGAGAACCATCCGCACCAAAACGGTATTGCGCCGAAGGAGATGTTCCAGGAGCTTTACCAGCACCAATTTGTGACTCATAATAGTATTGACCTAACTCTTTGGTATTCATCAAATTCAACGTTTTACCAATTTGTTGAGTACCGGTATACATGTCAAAATTAATCTTAGGCTCGCCTTCACCACCACGCTTAGTTGTGATGATGACAACACCATTCGCCGCACGCGCACCGTAGATAGAAGCCGCAGACGCATCTTTCAATACCTGCATCGACTCAATATCATTCGGGTTAATTTGGTTTAGCGTACCCTGAGTGGGCACTCCATCAATTACATATAAAGGTGAGTTATTGTTAGTAGATCCAAATCCACGCACACGAACCATCGTTCCACCACCTGGAGAGTTATCATTACCAACTGTAACACCGGATGCACGTCCTTGTAACATTTGCGTTACGGATGCTGCAGGTAATGCAGTAAGTTCTTTTGCACTTACTACCGCTACCGCTCCCGTAATGTCTTTTTTACGTTGAGAAGTGTAACCAGTTACTACAACTTCACTTAGTTGACTTACATCCTCAACAAGTGTAATGGCAATGGATGAGCGATTTCCAACCGCGATAGATTGGGAAACATAACCTACCGAAGTGATTACTAATTCGGCATTTCCGCTCTTTACATTAACGGAGAAAGCTCCATTAACATCTGTAGTGGTACCGGTAGTTGTACCCTTGATCACTACAGATACTCCGGGAATTCCTCCGCCTTTGGCGTCTGAAACGGTTCCCGAAACTTTTCGGTCTTGGCCAAATGCCACCAATGACATGGTGAGCATCAAAGCCAGTAGAAAGACCACTCTGCTTACGTAGAAATTGTTTTTCATATAAATAAAAGGTTTGAGTGAAAATTAAACATTTGCCCAATAGAGACTATCAGACAAAGTTTAACGAGGACAATATTAAAAATATTTTGTTAGTTATTACACAAATCGATATAATTTTTTTT
>CAILUB010000097.1 GCA_903837305.1 uncultured Cytophagaceae bacterium | reverse complement strand
GGGTTAAAAAGTTAAATCATAACAGGATTTGGCTCCTTTACCTGTTGCTAAAATTTCAAAAAATGAAAAAGGCAACAACGCTTATTATTACGCTTATTTTATGTGTGCAAAGTGTATTTGCACAAAAAGTACAGGGAACCGTTTTCGATCTGGAGACCAAAGCACCTTTATGGGGGGCTTCCGTTTCTGTAAAAGGAAGTCAGAAAGGAAATGTGACAGATGCTAAAGGGCATTTCTATCTAACCGTCTCGTCTGAGGCCGTTTTAGTCGTTAGATTTGTGGGCTATGAGCCCGTAGAAATCACCGCTGATAAAGCCAACCAAATCGCGCTGAAAAAATCCAATTTCTTACAAGATGAGGTTGTCGTAAAAGCGACGCGAGCGGATGAAAATTCGGCGATGGCCTATTCCAATGTGTCAGCAGAGGAATTAGGTAAAAGTAATTTGGGTCAGGATATGCCTCAATTACTCAACTTTACGCCTTCAGTTGTCACCACTTCTGACGCGGGGGCGGGCATTGGTTATACGGGTATTCGTATTCGTGGTTCCGATGCGACGCGCGTGAATGTGACCGTGAATGGTATTCCAATCAACGATTCGGAATCTCAAGGAACCTTCTGGGTGAATATGCCGGACTTTGCCAGTTCGGTGAATTCGGTCCAAATCCAACGCGGCGTGGGAACTTCTACCAATGGGGCTGGTGCTTTCGGCGGTTCTGTGAATATGCAGACCAATACGTTTGAGTCTAAGGCGTATGGAGAGGTACATGCCTCTGGGGGTTCTTTTGGAACGCTAAAAACAACAGTTAAGGCAGGTTCAGGACTTTTAGGAGGTAAGTTCACCTTAGATGGCCGTCTATCTCGGATTGTCTCGGATGGATTTATTGATCGCGCTTCCTCTAATTTGCTTTCTGCGTATTTTTCTGCGGGCTATTTTGGTGCAAAAAGTTTCATCCGATTGAACTACTTCACTGGAAAAGAAAAGACCTATCAATCTTGGTATGGAACACCTGAAAGTAGGGTCAATGGGTCAGTTTCTGAGATGCAGGCCTACATTGATCGAAATTATTTAAGCGCTGCGGAGGCAGATAATTTATTGAAGAGTGGTCGTACCTACAACTATTATACCTACGATAATCAGACGGATAATTACGCCCAGGATCACTATCAATTAATTACGAACCACCGGTTGACGGAAGCTTGGAACTTAGATTTGAATGCGCATTATACCTATGGTCGCGGGTACTTTGAGGAATATAAGCCAGATGCGGATATGGAGAATTATGGGGTTAGCTCGATCGAAACGGCTAATGTGATTCGACGCAAATGGTTAGACAATGATTTTTATGGATCGACCTTTGCTTTGAATTATACCGGTTCGCAGAAATTCAAATTCACTTTTGGAGGAGCATGGAACCGCTATATTGGCCGTCATTTCGGTGTATTGCAGGATCCATTGCCGGGGACTGAATGGTACCGCAGTCGTTCTCAAAAAACCGATGTAAACCTGTATGCGAAAGGGAATATTATGTTGTCTTCGGCATTAAATGCCTATGTAGATATGCAATACCGAACGGTAGGCTACCGCATGTTAGGAACAGCAGATAAGTTTTTGTTGTTAGATTCCGATAATTCGTATTCTTTTTTTAATCCTAAATTTGGTCTAACACATCAATTGTCAGAAAAATCGAAAGTATATGGTTCTGTCTCAGCGGGAAGTAAAGAGCCTAGTCGCCAGGATTTTGTGGATAATGCAGCTGGTGCGCCTCGTCCGGAATACCTGCAGGATTACGAATTAGGGTATGAGCATTCAGGCCAAAAATATGGATTCCAATTGAATGGTTATTTCATGAATTACCAGGATCAATTGGTGTTGACAGGGGCTGTCAATTCTACAGGCGATGCCATTCGGACAAATGTAGAATCGAGTTACCGTTTAGGGATAGAGGCATCGCTTAATTACCAAATTTCTAAGCGTCTACTTTGGAATGGGAATGTAACTTTAAGCCAAAATCGCATCCGTCAATTCAAGGAGGAAATCGTTGATTATGAAACCTATGATGTCGCTTTCATTCAGCACGAAAACACAGCTATTGCCTATTCTCCATCCCTTATTGCAGGAAATACCCTTTCCTATTCTGTAGGCGCATTCGAGGCGAGTATATTGAGCAAGTATGTGGGGAAACAATATTTGGACAATACCTCAGATGAGGAGCGTTCATTAAAAGCTTACACGATCCAAGATATTCGCTTAAAGTATACGCTGAAGAAAGGTCCTGTTTTTACGCTGTTGTTAAACAACGTGTTGAACGAGCTATATTCTTCTAACGGCTACACCTACTCGTATCGCTATGCGGGTGCGACTACTACAGAGAACTTCTATTACCCGCAAGCCGGATTTAATTTTCTGCTGGGAGCCAGCATTCGATTCTAAACAAAAAGCCTCAGAATTTACGGTCTGAGGCTTTTATTTTTAGTTCATTAAATCCCATTTCCAACCCCATTTCGCGAGGCGGTACCGGACAGAATACCAAAGTACACCCAGACCATAAATGGAACTGCGTTTGAAGTTAATGGAGGAGGCTTCGTCGAAATACTTGGTCGGACAAGTCACTTCGCCTACCTCGAATCCTTTCCAGAATAGTTGCAAAACCATTTGATTGTCAAAGATGAAATCATCGTCGCATTTCGTGAATTTCACGGCTTCCAATGCTTCTTTCGAAAACGCCCGGTAACCCGTGTGGTATTCGGAGAGCTTTTGGTCAATCAGTATATTCTGAAACAAGGTCAATAAGCGATTTGCGATGTATTTGTAAATCGGCATC